>NZ_JBHJWQ010000005.1:0-99982 GCF_042266885.1 Streptomyces sp. NPDC056061
GCCATCCCCGCAACCACCACGTCGAACCCGGCCTTCTCCACCGCCCGAGCCAACACCAACGACGTCCCCATCACATCACTGCCATGCAGATCATCGTCCTCGACATGCACCGCCCGGTCCGCACCCATCGACAGAGCCTTCCGCAACGCATCCCGAGCATCCTCCGGACCCACCGTCAACACGGTGACCTCCGCATCATCCACCCCATCCGCGATCTGCAACGCCTGCTCCACCGCATACTCATCCAGCTCCGACAACAGACCGTCCACATCCTCACGGTCCACCGTCAGATCATCGGCGAAGCGCCGGTCACCCGTGGCATCGGGCACATACTTCACACAGACAACGATCCTCAAGCTCACGCCGGCTCTCCTACCTGGGTACGGTTCGTGAGGACGACGATATGGCACTCAGTACCCTCTGTAAAGGAACGCGGTGCCAGAATCGGCCTTTCGGTGCTACGTTCCCCGCATGACTGACGCACCCAGACCCGCGAAGAAGACCCCGATGCGGGAGATGCTGGCCCAGGCCGCCTTCCAGCTCTTCCTGGAGCGGGGCTTCGAGCAGACCACGGTGGACGACATCGTGGCCCGGGCCGGGGTCGGGCGCCGGTCGTTCTTCCGGTACTTCCCGTCCAAGGAGGACGCGGTCTTCCCGGACCACGAGCGCTGCCTCGCCGACATGACGGCGTTCCTGGCCGCGGTCGGCGACGCGGAGCCGGTCGACGCGGTGTGCGACGCGGCCCGGCTGGTGCTGCGCATGTATTCCGCCAACCCCGAATTCTCCGTCCAGCGCTACCGGCTCACCCGGGAGGTGCCCGGACTGCGCACCTACGAACTGTCCGTGGTGCGCCGGTACGAGCAGACGCTCGCGGGCTATCTCCGCGGGCGCTACGGCGAGGCGGGGGACGGCGCGCTGCGGGCCGAGGTGATCGCCGCCTCCGTGGTCGCCGCGCACAACAACGGGCTGCGGACCTGGCTGCGCTCGGGCGGTGAGGGGGACGCGGAGACCGCGGTGGATCACGCCCTCGGGCTGGTGCGGCAGGTGTGGGGGAGCGCGGTGGCGGCGGACGGGCCGAGCCGCCCGCAGGACGGTGACGTGGTGGTGATGGTCGCCGCGAAGGGGGCTCCCATGTGGCGTGTGGTGCAGCAGATCGAGTCGGCCATCGCCCCCGACTGAGACCGGAACCGAACTCGTCTGGCACTGAGTGCCTTTACGGTTCGGCACTCAGTGCCCTATGGTGCGGACGCGTCGACACGCAGGTGCGGCGCATCCGAGCCGAACGCAGGGGGTCGAACGTGTCCCAGTCATCGCATGACACCGTGCGGACGGTGCCCGAGACGGTGCCCGAGGAAGTCGGCCTGCACTACCACCGGTGCCGCTGGTGCGGCACCGCCTCCTTCCGGCGGCTGTTGTGCCCGGTGTGCGCGTCGAGCGATCTGAAGTCCGAACACAGCGCGGGCCTGGGTGTCGTGGTCAGATCCGGCGTCGTGCACCGCTACACGGAGGCGGCACGCAACGAGTCGTTGGTCCGGCTCCCCGAGGGCTTCGTGTTCCGCTGTCGTGTGGTGGGCGCCGCACCGCACATGGTTCCGGTCGGCGCGCGGGTGCGGCCGCCGACCGGGGGCGTCCCGGAGGTCGGCGACGTGGTGCTCGAACTCTGCGAGCCGCCGCGGGACGACGACTGGTCCTGAGCCCCGTCCGCGCACCGCCGGTGCACCGATCCCCGATCCGTATGCCGTCGTACACCGACCGGCCGCCCTCCTGACACGGGCCGTTCGTCAATTCCTCGATGCATCGTGATTGGCTGGAGACATGATGAACGAACTTCTCGACGGATTCGCAGGCATCGTCGACCCGGCCGAGGACGCCGAGGACACCGGGCGCGCCGGATGGCTGACCGAGGTCGAGGCGGCGGTGCGCGCGGCGGCCGCGGCCGAAATCATGCCCCGCCACCGACAGCTCGCCGCGCACGAGATCATCGAGAAGAACGGCCCGCACGACCTCGTCACCGTCGCCGACCGCCTCGCCGAGGAACACCTCACCGCCTCGCTGACCCGGCTCCTGCCCGGTTCGGTCGTCGTCGGCGAGGAAGCGGTACACGCCGATCCGGCGGTGTACGACGCACTGCGGGGCGACGCGCCCGTGTGGATCGTCGACCCGGTCGACGGCACCCGGCAGTTCGTCCACGGCGACCCGGGCTTCTGCACCCTGGTCGCTCTCGCCCGGCACGGCGAACTCCTCGCCTCGTGGACCTTCGCCCCGGCCCTCGACCAGATGGCCGTCGCGATCCGCGGCCGGGGCGCCACCCTGAACGGCGAGCCGATCCGTTCCGGCTCGCCCGCGCCCGGCGCCGCCCTGCGGGTGGCCACGTCGCACCCCGACTACACCACCGACGCCCAGAAGCGCGCCCTGCTCGGCCTGCGGACCGACGGCATCGACGCCCGGCCCTGCGGCTCGGCCGGCCTCGAATACCTCGCCGTCGCGCGCGGCCAGATGGACGCTGTCGCCTTCACCTGGGAGTACGCGTGGGACCACGCGGCCGGCCTGCTCCTGGTCGCCGAGGCCGGTGGCGCCCAGGCCACGTTGGAGGGCACCCCGTTCCGGATCGCAGGCGGGAACGCCCTGCCGTTCACGGCCGCACGCGACGCAGCGACCGTCGAACGCGTCCTGAAGGCGCTGCGCGACGGGGCCTGACCGGCACGGTCGGGCACCACGCACCGGAGGGCGGCGATCAGGTGTGGTCCGCCTCGCCTGCGGCGAGGACCGACCGGACGTCCCGGACCAGCTCCGCGGCCCGCTCCACCGCCTCCCCGTCCAGGCACCTCAGCACCTCACCGGCCCGTGCGGCGAAGCCCGCGGGGGTGTCCGGCATGCCGGACACCGCGGCCAGCGCACCCTTCTCGTTCAGGCACCAGGTGCGGTGGTGGGCGTGGAGCGACTGCGCAAGGACGCCGACCGCACGCGACAGGCACAGGGAGACATGCAGCGGGTCGTCGGCGGAGGCCGACTTGCGGGCGTTGGCCACCGAGAACTCCGCCTCCCACGACGCCTCCACCAACGCCGTGCGCAGCGGTTCCGGGTAGGCGACGGTCTCGTGCCGAAGTGCGGTCAGCTCGCCCCCGGGGTCGGCGAGCACATGGCACAGCGCGACCTCGCCGGGGTAGGCCGGAGACCAGAAGCCGAGCGGATGCCCGGCCTGCACGCCCACCTCGAAACGGCCCTCCCGGCAGTCGGACCAGACCGCCTCCACCCGGTCCAGATCACGCAGGATCCAGTCCACCGCGCCGCCGTCCACCGTCAGCCAGGCACCGCCGTTCACCCAGGGGCCCCAGCCGCCGGGCCCCGCGACCTCCGCCGGGGAGCCCTGGACCTCGGAGGCCAGGGCGGTCAGCGCCGCCACGTCGGGAGTGCCCCGGTAGTAGAGGCCGAGATCCCAGTCGGAGTCGGGGCGGTGCGTGCCGCGGGCCCGGCTGCCGCCCAGGGACACGGCCCGCATGCCGGGCAGTGAGACGAGGCGCGAGGCCATGTCCGCGATCGGGGCGGGCACGATCGGGCCGGGCGGTGCTCCGGGCGTGCGCGGAGCGGAGGAATGCGTCCGCCGAGCGGAGGAATGCGTGCGTGGAGCGGAGGAGTTCGGTGTGTTCATCGCGCGGTGACCCTACCCGCGCCCCCGTTGCCGATGCCGCGGAATATCCTGGGACTTCCGGCCGCCGGCTGACGAAGGAGCCCGAAGGTGCCGTCGATGCTTGATGCCGTCGTCGTGGGGGCGGGGCCCAATGGACTGACTGCCGCGGTCGAACTGGCCCGGCGCGGTTTCGCCGTGGAGGTCTTCGAGGCCGGCGAGACCGTCGGGGGCGGGGCCCGCACGGAGGAGCTCACCCTGCCCGGCTTCCGCCACGATCCCTGTTCCGCCGTTCATCCGCTGGGCATCGGCTCGCCCGCCTTCGCCACCATGCCGCTCGCCCGGCACGGCCTGGAGTGGCTCCAGCCGGAGCTGGCGCTTGCCCACCCGTTCCCGGACGGGACGGCGGCGGTCCTGGCCGGATCGGTGGGGGAGAGCGCCATGTCGCTCGGTGCCCGGGACGCGGGGGCCTACCGCAGACTCGTCGCCCCCTTCCTCGGCCACTGGGACGCCCTGGCCGAGGACTTCCTGCGCACCCCGTGGGACGGCCTGCCCCGCGACCCGTACCGCTGGGTGCGCTTCGGCCTCGACGCGCTCCAGCCCGCGACCCTGCTCTCCCGCCGCTTCCGCGGCGCGAAGGCGCGGGGCCTGATCGCCGGGCTCGCCGCCCATGCCATCGCGCCCGTCGGCGGAGTCGCCACCGGCGGAATCGCCCTGCTCTTCGCGCTGGCCGCGCACGAGAAGGGGTGGCCGGTGCCGCGCGGCGGATCACAGGCCATCTCCGATGCCCTCGCCTCGTACCTGCGCGAACAGGGCGGTGCCATTCACACCGACACCGAGGTCAGACGGCTCGACGAACTCCCGCCCGCCCGTGCGTACATCTTCGACACCTCGCCCACCGCGGTCGCCCGGATCGCCGGGCTGGGCCGCGCCTACAGCGGCTACCGCTACGGGGCGTCCTGCTTCAAGATCGACTATGCCCTCTCGGGCCCGGTCCCGTGGACCGCACCCGAGGCCCGCAGGGCCGGAACGGTCCACATCGGCCCCACCGCCGGGGAGATCGACGCCGCGCTGAGCGCCGCGGTGGCGGGCCGCGATCCGAGCGTGCCGTTCCTGATCACCGCGCAGCCCAGCCTGATCGACCCCTCCCGCGCACCCGAGGGCCGGCACGTCTTCTGGGCATACGGGCACGTCCCGGCGGGCTGGGAGGGCGACGCCACCGAGGTGATCGAGCGCCAACTGGAGCGCTTCGCCCCCGGGTTCCGGGACCTGGTCCTCGCCCGGGCGGTCGCCGGACCACCCCGGATCGCCGCGCGCAACGCCAACTATGTCGACGGCGACATCGCCTGCGGGGCGTTCGCCGGACTCCAGACGGTCATTCGCCCCAAGCTCGCCCGCGTCCCCTACGCGACGGCGCACCCGGCCGTGTTCCTGTGCTCCTCGGCCACCCCGCCCGGCCCGGGGGTGCACGGCATGTCCGGCCACCATGCGGCGAAGGCGGTATGGCGACGGCTGCGGGAGGTCTGACGGCCTCTCGGACGCCACCGCATCCCCCGCGCCGTTCCCGTGGTCGCGCGAGGGGAGCGGAAGCCGATCGCGAAGGCCGGTCCGGTGGCGGGCAACCGCTCGGCCGCGAGCGCGTCGCGCCGCGCCTGCGGCCACGTCCGTGTTCGTGCAGTGCGGTCGACGCCGACACGGCATCATGGCCCCATGCGCACACCTGAGACCGTTTCCGTCACGCTGGTACGTGGTGACATCACCGAGCAGACCGTTGACGTCATCGTGAACGCGGCGAACTCCTCCCTGCTCGGGGGCGGCGGGGTCGACGGGGCCATCCACCGGCGCGGTGGCGTCGACATCCTCAGGGAGTGCCGCGAACTCAGGGCCTCGCACTACGGAAAGGGCCTGCCCACCGGCCGGGCCGTCGCCACGACCGCCGGACGGCTGGACGCCCGGTGGGTGGTCCACACCGTCGGCCCGGTCTGGAGCGGTGCCGAGGACCGGTCGGCCCTCCTCGCCTCCTGCTACCGCGAGTCGCTGCGGGTGGCGGCCGAACTGGGAGCACGCACCGTCGCCTTCCCCGCCATCTCGACCGGGATCTACGGATGGCCCATGGACGACGGGGCCCGGATCGCCGTGCGCACGGTCCTGGCGGAGGCGGTCCCGCCCGTCGAGGAGGTGCGGTTCGTGCTCTTCGACGCGCACGCGTACGAGGAGTTCCGGGAGGCCCTGGCGGGACGCGGCTGACCGCGGTCGCCACCCGACGCCGTACGCGCTCGGTGGGCCGGGAGCGTCCGCCGCCGGCCCGTGCGTTCCTCCGGGACCACGAGGTCCGTCGCCGTGTCGTCGCCGGGGGAGTCCTGGGGATCACAGGTGGACATCACAGGCGCGGATGCCGGTTCAGGCGGTGTGTGCGGTGACGAAACCGGCGACGGCGTCCTGCATCTGCTGGAGGCCGGGTTCTTCGAGGGGGTAGTGGCCGGCGTTGTCGAGCATGACGGTATCGACCGGGACTTCGGTGATACGGGACAGGAACGGCGTGCTCGGGTGGAGCGGGGTCCAGCGGTCCCGGGCGGGCTGGGCCAGCAGCACCGGGCAGGCATCGAAGTGTTCCGGTTCGACGTGGGAGCGTAGTTCAGGCAGCGGTCCAGGAAGCGGACGCCGACCCAGTTGACGGCCGAGGTGCGGTCCTTCGCCAGGACCTTCATCGCGCCCGGGACGTTGGCCAGGGCGGACATCTTGGAGACCAGGCTCATGGTCGCGGTAGTACGTGGGGGTGGTGCTGCTCATGGTGGCGCCTTTCGCCGGTGGGTGGGCGGCCCGGTGGTGGGTCGGGTCGGGAACGACGCGGGGCGGGCGAATGCGCCGGTGATCATTTGCGCGCCGGAGCGCACTGCGCGGCGCACGGCTTCGGTGTCGCGCAGGGCGGCCTCCGGGCCTCGTCGACGATGCCGGAGGCCGTGGTGCGGCGGTACCCGTTGTGGCAGAAGCAGTGGTGGGCGGCGTCGAGCACGATCCGGGAGGACGGGATCGTCGACATGCTTACAAAATTAACGCTCGACTCGAAGAGTGTAAATTTCGATGAGTCGTACCTCGGGAGGCGATCTCGGAGAGGGCGCTCGTGGTCGATGTCGGATTCTCGCCAGTCCTGCCGCCGTCGGTGCCCCATGCTGGGGGCATGCACACCGACACCGAGCGCTGCGTGCGGGCCGTCCAGTCCAAGGACGCCCGCTTCGACGGCTGGTTCTTCACGGCGGTCCTGACCACCCGGATCTACTGCCGCCCCAGCTGCCCCGTCGTGCCGCCCAAGGTCGAGAACATGACCTTCTACCCCAGCGCCGCCGCATGCCAGCAGGCGGGGTTCCGGGCGTGCAAGCGGTGCCGTCCCGACACCAGCCCCGGTTCCCCGGAGTGGAACGCCCGCGCCGACTCCGTGGCCCGCGCCATGCGCCTCATCCGGGAAGGCGTCGTCGACCGGGAGGGCGTCCCCGGACTCGCGGCACGCCTCGGCTATTCCGCCCGGCAGATCGAGCGGCAGCTGCTCGCCGAACTGGGCGCCGGCCCGCTCGCCCTGGCCCGCGCCCAGCGCGCCCAGACCGCACGCCTGCTCATCGAGACGACCGCGCTCCCCATGGCCGAGGTGGCGTTCGCTGCCGGGTTCTCCTCGATCCGCACCTTCAACGACACCGTGCGCGAGGTCTTCGCGCTCGCGCCGGGCGAGCTGCGCAGCCGCGCCGCCCGGGGCGCGTCACCGGCGCCCGCGCCGGGGATGATCGCGCTGCGACTTCCGTACCGGGCCCCGCTCAACCCGTCCAACCTCTTCGGCCACCTCGCCGCGACGGCGGTGCCCGGCGTGGAGGAGTGGCGCGACGGCGCGTACCGCCGCACCCTTGCCCTGCGCCACGGACACGGCATCGTCGCCCTCACCCCGCGCCCCGACCACATCGGCTGCCGCCTCCTGCTCACCGATCCGCGCGATCTCACCCTCGCGATCAGCCGCTGCCGCTGGCTGCTCGACCTGGACGCCGACCCGGTGGCCGTCGACGACCGGCTGCGGGCCGATCCCGTGCTCGCCCCCCTTGTCGACAAGGCCCCCGGGCGGCGGGTGCCACGCACCGTCGACGGAGCGGAATTCGCCGTACGGGCGGTGCTCGGCCAGCAGGTCTCGACCGCCGCCGCCCGCACCCACGCGGCCCGGCTGGTCACCGCCCACGGCGTTCCCGTCGACGACCCGGAGGGCGGTCTCACCCACCTGTTCCCGACCCCGGACGCGCTCGCCGGGCTGGACCCCGAGCGGCTCGCCCTGCCGCGCAGCCGCCGCGCCACCCTCACCACGCTCGTCGGCGCGCTCGCCGACGGGACGCTCGGGCTCGGCACCGACACCGACTGGGAGCGGGCCCGCTCCGAGCTGGCCGCCCTTCCCGGCTTCGGCCCCTGGACCGTGGAAGTGATCGCGATGCGGGCCCTCGGCGACCCGGACGCCTTCCTCCCCACCGACCTCGGCATCCGCCGCGCCGCCGCGGAACTCGGCCTGCCGTCGACACCCGCCGCCCTCACCACCCGTGCGGCGGCCTGGCGGCCCTGGCGGGCCTACGCGGTCCAGTACCTCTGGACCGTCGACGACCACCCCATCAACCACCTGCCCGTATGAACCAGTTGGGAAGTGCCCCCATGACCGTGACGCCCATGACCGCGACGCCCACGCGCGCGACCGCCCGGCAGCAGGACGCGGCCGGCCGCCGTCGGTACACCGTCGTCGACAGCCCGTACGGTCCGCTGACCCTCGTCGCCACCGACGGCACCCTCTCGGGCCTCTACATGACCGGGCAGCGCCACCGCCCCGCCGAGGAGACCTTCGGAGAGCCCGATCCGGGGCCGTTCACGGAGGCGGTCCGCCAGCTCGATGCCTACTTCGCGGGGGAGCTGCGCGTGTTCGACCTTCCGTTGCACCTGGACGGAACCCCGTTCCAACGCGCCGTCTGGGAACAGCTCCGGCGCATTCCGTACGGCGAGACCCGCTCGTACGGCGAACTCGCGGAATTCCTCGGCAAACCGGGGGCCTCGCGGGCGGTGGGCCTCGCCAACGGCAAGAACCCGGTGGGCATCATCGTCCCCTGTCACCGCGTCATCGGCGCCTCGGGCAGCCTCACCGGCTACGGCGGCGGGCTCGACCGCAAGCAGCGACTGCTCGCCTTCGAGAAGGGCGAGGAACACGATGCCCGGACGCTCTTCTGACACCGTCCGGGCCGTTCCTGCCCCGGACCGCGGACGGCGGCTCACCGGCCGCCGGACCGGGGAAGGGACGCGAGGACGGGCCCGGCGCGCAACCGGCCCCGTCCCGTGTGCGTCCCGGTTCATCCCCGTTCGTCCCGTGTACGTTCCGGCACGTCCAGAAGCATCCTGGAAGGTTTCCGGAACGTGCCCGACGCGCCGCCCGCAGACCGCCGCGTCCGACGACGGCGACCGGCGGCGAGCCGGGCCGACGCGTGACATCAGCCGGTGAAGATCTCCACCACGGTCCAGATCGCCAGCCCCAGCATGCAGAGCCCCCCGATCCGCTGAACCGTCTTGAGCGGCACCCGCTTCGCGATGAACTGCCCCGCCAGCAGCGCCAGCGCCGAGACCGACATCAGCGCGGCGGCGGACCCGATCGCGGTGGACCAGGTCCCGTTGCTCGCCGCCAGGTTGGCCGTGGTGATCTGCGTCAGGTCGCCCCACTCGCTGATGAAGACCGCCATGAACGCGGTCGAGTAGACGGGCCAGAACCCGGTCACCGTCCGGGTGCCGTCCTCGTCCTCGTCATCGCCGCCGCCCGCCCGCAGCAGCATGAACGCCCCGAACGCGAACAGGGAGGCGGAGACGACCTTGACGAGCCAGCCCGGCAGCAGCCCGATGAGACTGCCCGCTCCGACGGCGATCGCGACATGCACGATGAACGCGGACGACGTACCGAACCAGACGTAAAGCGGCTTCATGCGCGTGCCCATGGCCAGGGACGCGAACATGGTCTTGTCCGGGAGCTCGGCGAGGAAGATCAGCCCGAAGGCGGTGATGATCGCCAGGGGGTCGAGGTGCATTCCGGGTGGCTTTCTGTGAGAGCCGGGCCCCGGGTCTTCGCGAAGTGCCGTTCGGGCTCTCGGAGGACCACTCGGCCCGGCATGACATCGACGCCCACGGGGCGCGGGCGCGTCATACCTGACCGAAGGTCTCGCCCGCCCGCGACGATCCGCGGGCCCGGCCACCGGGAACCCGAGGGCTCCAGTGTGTCGACGACCGGTTTGCGGGGCTACTCCCCTTCGCAGCCCACCACTCTACCCCACCGGCTACCGGGGGAGCGCAGGTGTTCGATCGGGCGACGAGGTCGGTACAGTCCCACCGTGATCGTCGGAGCCACCACCCGGAGCCGTCCCGCATGAGCCGCCGCGCCCACCAGGCCGCCCCCGCCCGGGACACATCCGGGCCCACCGTCAGTGTCTGCCGCGGCTGCTGCTGCGGAACACCGAAGATCCCCGACGTGGACCACGCCGGCCAGCTCTCCGGGCTGCGCCGGGCGCTCGACGCGGTGGCCACGGTCCGTGCCGTGGACTGCCTGGACGCCTGCGAGCAGGCCAATGTCGTCGTCCAGCCCTCGGCGCAGGGGCGCCGCGCCGGGGGCCGACCGGTCTGGCTCGGCCTGGTCAACGATGCGGACGCGGCGCGGGACATCGCGGCCTGGGTGCGGGCGGGCGGTCCGGGCCTGGCCGACCCGCCGGAGATCCTCGACCTGTACACCTTCCGCCCCTCCCGCCGCGTACAGCGGGGGCTCTGAGAGCCCGCCCGTGCCGGACCCCCGCCGCGGCCGGGCCCGAGCGCCCTTCGGCCATGCCGCCCGGCCGCCCCCGCCGCCGTTCAGCCCGGCGTCGGCGTATCCGTGTCCGGTGACGCGGCAAACCGCTTCAGCAACACCGGAAGAGCCGTTCCGATGGGCTCGCGAACGATCTCCTCGGCCAGTTCGTCGTACGGGGTGGGTTCGGCGTTCACCACGATCAGCCGCGCCCCGTGCTCGGTCGCGATACCGGCAAGCGAGGCCGCGGGCTGCACCTGGAGGGTCGTGCCGACGGCGACGAAGACCTCACAGGCCTTGGCGATCGCCATCGCCTCGCTCAGCACCATCGGATCGAGCCGCTCACCGAACATGACCGTCGCCGACTTCAGGATGCCGCCGCAGACCGTGCACGGCGGGTCGGTCTCGCCCGCCTCGACGCGGACCAGTGCCTCCGCCATGGGGGCGCGGGCATGACAACGGGTGCAGGCGGTCTCGCGCGCCGTCCCGTGGAGTTCGAGAACCTTGCGGGAGGGCAGACCGGCCAGTTGGTGCAGCCCGTCGACGTTCTGCGTGAGCACCCGCACCGGCGTACCGGATCGTTCGAGTTCCGCCACCGCTCGGTGGGCGGCGTTCGGCTCCGCGCCCCAGGTCGCGCTCGTGCGACGCATCTGCCAGGAGCGGCGGCGGATTTCCGGGTCGGCCATGTAGAAGTCGTACGTGACGAGCTTCTCGGCCTCCGGGTCCTTGCGCCAGAGGCCCTGGGGGCCGCGGTAGTCGGGAATGCCGGAATCGGTGGAGATCCCGGCGCCGCTGAGGATCGCGACGAGTGCCATGGGCCGAGCGTACGCAGCGACGAAGACGCTCGCGAGGCCATTTCGGCGGGGCGTGCCCGGCCCCGGACACCCGTGCCCGGCCGGCCGCAGTCCCCGGCCGTCGGCCGACGCGCTGTGTGCGCAGCGGAACGCGAGGGGGGTACGGGTGACCGGGGCGGCCGGCGTGCGCGGCACGCGACCGTCGCGGGCCGCCCCGGGGCGTCAGCCGCCGACCGGGCGGCCGTCCTCCAGCTCCACCGCGCCGCCGCCGGAGTCCAGCACGTCCAGTGCCGCTCCCAGGCGCAGCGCGAGACCGCCGAGCAGGTAGCGGTCGAGGCCGTCGCGCCCGACGAGCTCCCAGGACAGCAGTTCCTCCTCCTGGAGCCGGATCTCCTTCAGCGCCGCCTCGTCCAGCACCCCGCCGTCGTAGAGGTACGCGGCGATGGGAGGACGTTGCGGGCCGCGGGACCAGTCGATCGCGAGCAGCCGTCCCGGCGGCACATCGAGACCGATCTCCTCGGCCGTCTCGCGTCGCGCTGCCTGCCTGGGGCTCTCCCCGCCGTCGGACTCGACTGTTCCGCCCGGCAGGGCCCAGCCGTCGCGGTAGTTGGGCTCGACGAGCAGCACGCGGCCGTGGACGTCCCGGAACACGGTGGCCGCGGCGGCCAGGACACGGGGCAGCCCCGCGATGTAGGTGGCGTAATCAGGGGTGGTCACGTGGGCAGCGTAGCCGGGGGAGCGGCAGTGAGACGGCCCTGGCCAGCGGGTATCCGCTGTGGATAGGGTCGGGGCGGCGCGACTGCCTGTTCGAGAGCAAGGGATGCAAAGTGGCGGACGGAGCAGTGATGGAGACCGCGCGTGTACTCGTCGCGGCGGACAAGTTCAAGGGGTCTCTCACGGCCGTACAGGTCGCGGAACGTGTGACGGCCGGGCTGCGACGGGTCGTCCCCGGAGCCAGGGTCGAGGCCCTGCCGGTCGCGGACGGCGGCGACGGCACGGTGGCGGCGGCGGTGGCCGCCGGGTTCGAGCACCGCGAAGCACGGGTGACCGGACCACTCGGGGATCCGGTGACCGCCGCGTACGCGCTGCGCGGCACCACCGCGGTGGTGGAGATGGCCGAGGCTTCGGGTCTCCAGCGGCTGCCCGCCGGGGAGTTCGCCCCGCTCACGGCCACCACGTACGGCTCCGGCGAGCTCCTGGCCGCGGCGCTCGACGCTGGCGCCCGCACGATCGTGTTCGGTGTGGGCGGCAGCGCCACCACGGACGGTGGCGCGGGCATGCTCGCCGCGCTCGGCGCCCGGTTCCTGGACGCGGACGGCAAGCCCGTCGGCCCCGGCGGCGGCGGGCTCGCCGACCTCGCCGAGGCCGATCTGTCCGGCCTCGACCCGCGCCTCGCCGACGTCGACCTGATCCTCGCCAGCGACGTCGACAACCCGCTGACCGGGCCCAAGGGGGCTCCCGAGGTCTACGGTCGGCAGAAGGGCGCCACCGACGAGGACATCGCGCTCCTCGACGCCGCGCTCGCCCACTACGCGTCCGTTCTCGGCCCGGACCGCGCCCGGCTGCCCGGAGCGGGTGCGGCGGGCGGCATCGGCTACGGGGCGCTGGTCGCCCTCGGGGCCAGGTTCCGCCCCGGCATCGAGGTCATGCTGGACGTCCTCGGCTTCGCCCCGGCGCTGGCGCGCGCCGACCTCGTGATCACCGGGGAGGGCTCGCTCGACGAGCAGACCCTGCACGGCAAGGCGCCGGCGGGTGTCGCCGCGGCCGCCCGCGCGGCGGGCGTGGAGGTCGTGGCGGTCTGCGGCCGCCTCGCCCTGTCGGCAGAGGCACTGACCGGTGCGGGCATCCGCCGCGCCTACGCGCTCGCGGACCTGGAACCGGATCCCGCCGTGTCCATGGCCCAGGCGGGGCCGCTGCTGGAGCGAGCGGCGGAGGCGATCGCCCGCGACTTCCTGCGGTAGCGGATCCCGGCCGGGTGGGGCGGGCCGACGACACGCGGTCCGCGACCGCGGGGCCGCCGCGCGCTCCGGCCCGGCGCATGGGCACGCCGACCTGCCCGACGGCCGGAGCCGAGCCCGAGGACCGGTGCCGTGCGGCGGCGTCGGTCTCCGGCGCGGGACCACCACCGCGGCCGGGACGGAACCCACGCCCCTCGGCAACCCCCGGGCGGGCTCCCGTCTCAGCGGTGGAAGGGCGCCCGCCCGGTGCTGTCGCCCGTGTCGGCGCCCGACTGCTCGCGCCCGTGCCGTTCGTCCTCGGGCCGTCCGCTCCCGGCCCCCTCGTCCCCGGACTGCTCGCCGTCGGTCAGCAACTCCGCCAGACACCGCAATTCCACCGGCAGGTCACGGCGCCACGCCATTGTCACGAACGGCGCAAGGATGATCATGCCGCCGTCCAGATGGGGCTTGACCGACATCTGGACCAGCGTTCCGCGCCGGCCGGGACGCAGCCGGAACTCCAGTTCCGGCGAGTGCCGGCCGAGCGGCGTCCACATCCGCGCGCCCCGGAAGGCCAGGTACTCGACCGGTGCGCTCGCGGTGCACGTGAGACGGTGCACCCGCCGTCTGCCCGGGAACTTGCAGGTGTACGTGTCGCCGACCTCCGTGGCGACCGGGCCCTCGATCACGCGATCTATGCTCGACGACCACACGGCCAGATTCCGTGGATCCCGGAGGAACGCGAAGATCTCGTCGGCGGGACGGGACACATGGACATGCGCAGACACACGGGGCATGGCTCCACCTCTTACGGCGGCCGGTCGCCCGAGTCCCGGCGTCCGGCCGCCCTCGTCGCGGTGCCGTCATCCCTCAGCCTGCTGCGCGGCAGGAGCCCGCGCACTCCTCGTGCGACCGATGGAGTGATTCCGGGCTCCTGATCCGGCACCTCCGCGGAGCGCCGCGCGGGCGGGAGCACCTCTCCCTGATAGAGGCGCCCGGAGCCGGGGAGCGCCGCGCCCTCCCCGGAAGCCGTCCGGGCCCGCCGGACGGTTTGCCCCCGTTCCCCGGACGCCGCACGCTGGAGGTGTGGCTGTTCCCCGTCCCGTCCCGGCCGACCGAACCGCCTGGGCCGTCCGGACACCCGGTCCGATCGGCACCGGCCCCCTGGTACGTGTGCGCCGGCCGGCACCCGCACCGGGCCCGGGGGAGTTGCTGCTCGACGTGGAGGCGTGCGGTGTCTGCCGTACCGACCTCCATCTGGCCGAGGGCGATCTCCCGCCCCACCGCCCGGCCACCGTCCCCGGCCACGAGATCGTCGGCAGGGTCTCTGCCGTCGGCGACAGGACGGGCCGGTTCCGGATCGGCGACCGGGTGGGCGGGGCCTGGCTGCGCGGGACGTGCGGGAGCTGCCGCTACTGCCGGGGCGGGCGCGAGAACCTCTGCCCGCGGTCCGTCTACACCGGCTGGGACGCGGACGGCGGCTTCGCCGACGCGGTACTCGTCCCGGAGGACTTCGCCTACCGGCTCCCGGACGACGAGGACCCGATACGGCTGGCCCCGCTGCTCTGCGCGGGCATCATCGGCTACCGCTCCCTGCGACGGAGCGAGCTCCCCCCGGGCGGACGCCTGGGCATCTACGGCTTCGGCGCCTCGGCCCACCTGGCTGCCCAGGTGGCCCTCGCCGAGGGTGCCACCGTCCACGTGCTGACCCGGTCGGAGCAGGCACGCGCACTCGCCCTGGAGCTGGGCGCGGCCTCGGCGGGGGACGCGTACGACCGGCCGCCGGAGCCGCTGGACTCGGCGATCCTGTTCGCCCCGGTCGGAGACCTGGTGCCGGTGGCGATGGAGGCACTGGACCGGTCCGGGACACTGGCGATCGCCGGAATCCACCTGTCCGACATCCCCGTCCTGAACTATCGGCGCCACCTCTTCCAGGAGCGCGAACTGCGCAGCGTCACGTCCAACACCCGCGAGGACGGTCGTGAGTTTCTCGCCCTGGCCCGACGCGTCGGCATCCGGGTCACCGTGAGCCCGTACCCGCTGAGCGGGGCCGACCGGGCGCTTGCCGACCTGGCCGCCGACCGGGTGCACGGGGCCGCCGTGCTCGTGCCCGGCTGACCGCCCGCGGTCCCGGCGTTTTCTCGCGTACGCGAGAGGGCCCCGGAAGCTCGGCCGAGCTTCCGGGGCCCTCTCGCACACGATGAGCCGCCATGCCACTACGGCAGCTGTGCCGCCCTTGCCTCGCGTCGATTGCCGCGGAAGGTGTTCACCCGCCGTGCCGTCGCGAAGAGCGGGATGACCGCAGCGAGGACGACCTGGAGCGCGCAGCCGGTCTGCAGCAGCAGCTGCCCGCCCGGGGCGTCCAGCGCCCACGCAGCGAGGAGCCCCATCGCGGCGACGATCCAGCTGAGCATCGCCACCGCCAGGATGCCCCGCGGCTTCGGGTACTCGACGCGGCTCACCATCAACCACGCCACCCCGACGATCGCCAGGAGCGTCGGAACGAAGTACAGCTCCAGGAGCACGATCGACACGATGGTGAGCGCACCGAAGGGGCTCGGCATGCCCTGGAACATGCCGTCCTTCATGGTCACGCAGGAGAATCTGGCAAGTCTCAGCACCACCGCCAGCAGCACCACCACCGCCGCCAGCGCCGACACCCGCTGATGTGCGTCGTCCGCGACCATGCCGTAGACGAGGACGAAGTACGCCGGGGCGAGCCCGAAGCTGATCAGGTCCGAGAGGTTGTCCAGCTCGGCCCCCATCGGGGAGGAGCGCAGCTTGCGCGCCACGAGCCCGTCGAAGAGGTCGAACACCGCGGCCAGGAGCATCAGGATCACGGCGGTGGCCGCGGAGTGGCGTGCCATGCCGCTCTCGTCGCTGCCCGTGAGGTGCGGGATGAGGATTCCGGTGGTGGTGAAGTACACCGCCATGAATCCGCACGTGGCATTGCCGAGGGTGAGGGTGTCGGCTATCGACAGCCGCAGCGAGAGCGGCATGTCCTCGCCGGCGTCCTCCTCGGACTCCGCCTCGGGCACCCAGCCCGCCCGGGTCTCGGGATCAATCACGGTCAATTCGAGTCACCCCCGCGGTGGTGGCCTGGCCGACCTCGACCGCGACCTCGACACCCTCCGGCAGGTAGATGTCGACCCGGGAGCCGAAGCGGATCAGACCGATGCGTTCGCCCTGCTCCACCTTCGTGCCCTGCGGAACATAGGGGACGATGCGTCGTGCGACCGCGCCTGCGATCTGCACCATCTCGATGTCGCCGAGCTCGGTGTCGAAGTGCCAGACGACGCGCTCGTTGTTCTCGCTCTCCTTGTTGAACGCCGGAACGAACCCGCCCGGGACGTGCTCGACCGAGGTCACCGTGCCGGCCAGGGGCGCACGGTTCACATGGACGTTCAGCGGGCTCATGAAGATCGCGACGCGGGTGCGCCCGTCCTTCCACGGCATGATGCTCTGCACCACGCCGTCGGCCGGTGAGATGACCCGGCCCTGCGTGATCTCGCGCTCGGGGTCCCGGAAGAACCACAGCATGCCCGCCGCGAGCGCGGTGGTGGGCACGGCCACCGCGGCCCAGCGCCCGGACTTGCGTGCCCGGGTGAGGCTGAGCGCCGCGGTGGCGACAGTCGGGAGGAGCCACGGCGAAGCTCCGCGCGCAAGGCGGACGCCACCGCGCGGTGCAGAGTTTTGGCTGTCGGGCATGGATGACCTTCGTAGCGGATGATGCCGCGCTGGCAACGGGGGACGGCGGCTTTTCCGGCGATGTTATCGGTTGCGAGCCGCAACTGGGCAAGCCAGCAGCCGAGTCGGACGGCGGGAAGGCACCGGCTGAGGATGACAGGGTGTGATCTTCTTCGCTGCCAAATCGGCTTTAAAGGGACAATCACCCCTGGAACCGGTACTCCTCAAGGAGTCGGCGCCCAATGATCATTTTCTGGATCTCGGCGGTACCTTCGCCGATCAACAGCATCGGTGCCTCCCGGTAGAGGCGCTCGATCTCGTACTCCTTGGAGAAGCCGTAGCCGCCATGGATCCGGAAGGCGTCCTCGACGACTTCCTTGCAGTACTCGGAGGCGAGGTACTTCGCCATCCCTGCCTCCAGGTCATTTCGTTCGCCGGAGTCCTTTTTGCGCGCTGCATTCACCATCATGGCATGGGCGGCCTCGACCTTGGTGGCCATTTCGGCCAGTTTGAACTGGATCGCCTGGTGCTGCGCGATCGGCTTTCCGAAGGTCTGGCGCTGCTGGGCGTACGAGACGCCGAGCTCGAACGCACGCTGTGCGACACCGCAGCCACGCGCGGCCACATTCACCCGTCCGACCTCGACCCCGTCCATCATCTGGTAAAAACCTCGACCGGTGGTGCCGCCCAGTACGCGATTGGCCGGAATTCGCAGACCGTCCATGATGAGTTCGGTCGTATCGACGCCCTTGTAGCCCATTTTGTCGATTTTGCCCGGAATGGTGAGTCCGGGGCGCACCTCGCCGAAACCGGGCTCCTTCTCGACCAGGAACGTCGTCATCGACTTGTGCGGCGGGGTGCCCTCGGGGTGGCCTTCGTCACTCCGGCACAGGACCGCCACGAGCGAGGACGTACCACCATTCGTCAGCCACATCTTCTGGCCGTTCAGGACGTACTCCTCGCCGTCCTTGACGCCCTTGGAAGTGATCGCCGAGACATCCGAGCCGAGAGCCGGCTCGGACATCGAGAACGCCCCCCTGACCTCGCCCAGAGCCATGCGCGGCAGGAATGTGTCCTTCTGTTCCCGGGTGCCGTGCTGCTTGAGCATGTACGCCACGATGAAGTGCGTGTTGATGATTCCGGAGACGCTCATCCAGCCGCGGGCGATTTCTTCCACGCACAGCGCGTAGGTGAGCAGCGACTCGCCCAGACCCCCGTACTCCTCGGGAATCATCAGGCCGAACAGGCCGAGTTCCTTCAGCCCCTCGACGATCTCGGTCGGGTACTCGTCGCGGTGTTCCAGCCCGGTCGCGACCGGAATGATCTCCTTGTCGACGAAATCCCGGACCGTGGCGAGGATTTCCTGCTGGACATCGGTGAGACCGGAAGTCCGGGCGAGTCGTGTCATGGCTGCTTCTCCACGTTCTTCTGCGAGGGCCGGATCGGCTCGGGGCGGCCGGGCTGCTCGCCGCCGCGCTCCTTGATGTACGTCTCGGTGGGAACCATCACCTTGCGGCGGAAAACGCAGACCAGCGTCCCGTCCTGCTTGTGGCCCCGGGTCTCCACGTGGACGATTCCGCGGTCGCTGCGGGACTTCGACGGCCACTTGTCCAAAACGGTGGTCTCGCCGTAGATCGTGTCGCCGTGGAAGGTCGGCGCGACGTGCTTCAGTGACTCGATCTCCAGGTTGGCGATCGCCTTTCCGGAGACGTCCGGGACCGACATCCCGAGCAGCAGGGAATAGATGTAGTTGCCGACGACGACGTTCTTTCCGAAATCGGTCGTCGTCTCCGCGTAATTGCTGTCCATGTGCAGCGGGTGGTGATTCATGGTCAGCAGGCAGAAGAGGTGGTCGTCGTACTCGGTGACCGTCTTTCCGGGCCAGTGCTTGTAGACCGCGCCGACCTCGAACTCCTCATAGGTGCGTCCGAACTGCATGTCAGTCCTCCGGCGCTTCGAACTTGGAGGTGCGCCGCATGCCGGCCGCGCGCCCCTTGCCCGCGACGACCAGGGCCATCTTGCGGCTCGCCTCGTCGATCATCTCGTCGCCGAGCATCGCCGAGCCCTTCTTGCCGCCCTCCTCCGAGGTGCACCATTCGTAGGCGTCGAGGATCAGCTCGGCGTGGTCGTAGTCGTCCTGCGACGGCGAGAACACCTCGTTGGCCGCCTCGACCTGGCCCGGGTGGAGCACCCACTTGCCGTCGAAGCCCAGCGCCGCGGCGCGGCCGGCGACCTCGCGGTACGCGTCCACGTCCCGGATCTGGAGGAAGGGGCCGTCGATCGCCTGGAGGTCGTGGGCGCGTGCCGCCATCAGGATGCGCATCAGGATGTAGTGGTAGGCGTCCGCGTCGTACCCGGGCGGCTGCTGGCCGACGACCAGGGTCTTCATGTTGATCGACGCCATGAAGTCGGCGGGGCCGAAGATCAGGGTCTCCAGGCGGGGCGACGCGGCGGCGATGTCGTCGATGTTCACCAGGCCCCTGGCGTTCTCGATCTGGGCCTCGATGCCGATCCTCCCGACCTCGAAGCCCATCGTCTTCTCGATCTGGGTCAGCAGCAGGTCCAGCGCGACCACCTGCTGGGCGTCCTGGACCTTCGGCAGCATGATGCAGTCGAGGTTCTGCCCGGCGCCCTCGACGACGGTGACGACGTCCCGGTACGTCCAGTGCGTGGTCCAGTCGTTGACCCGCACGACCCGGGTCTTTCCCGTCCAGTCGCCCTTGTTCAGCGCGTCGACGATGGTGTGCCGCGCCCCCTCCTTGGCGAGCGGCGCACAGGCGTCCTCCAGGTCGAGGAAGACCTGGTCGGCCGGGAGGCCCTGGGCCTTCTCCAGGAACCGCGGGTTCGAGCCCGGCACGGCCAGGCAGGAGCGGCGCGGACGCAGACGGGAGGTGCCGTCCCCCGGGGACGTCGTTTGAGGGTGGTGGGGGGAGACGGGCGGGCGGTTGACGGCAGTCATGCGGGGACCTCCAGAGGGTCGAGCTTGTTCGCTTTCCGGATCTCGTCGACGATACGGCCGATGATCTCCGTGATGCCGAAGTCCTTCGGGGTGAAGACGGCGGCGACGCCGGCCCCGACCAGGGCCTCGGCGTCGGCGGGCGGAATGATCCCGCCCGCGATGACCGGGATGTCCGAGGCGCCGGCCTCCCGGAGCCGGGCCAGCACGTCGGGGACGAGCTCGGCGTGCGAACCGGAAAGGATCGACAGGCCGACGCAGTGCACGTCCTCGGCGAGGGCGGCCGACACGATCTGCTCGGGCGTCAGCCTGATCCCCTGGTAGACCACCTCGAATCCGGCGTCGCGGGCCCGTACGGCGATCTGCTCGGCGCCGTTGGAGTGCCCGTCGAGGCCGGGCTTGCCCACCAGCAGCCGCAGCCGTCCGGACCCCAGGTCGGCCGCGGTCCGGGCGACCTTCTCCCGGACCAGGGCGAGCGGGGTACCGGCCTCCGCGGTCACCGCCACGGGGGCCGAGGACACGCCCGTCGGCGCCCGGAACTCGCCGAACACGTCGCGCAGCGCCCAGGACCATTCCCCGGTGGTGACGCCCGCACGCGCGCACTCGACGGTCGCCCCCATCAGGTTCTCGGTGCCCGCGGCCGCCTTCTTCAGCGCGGCGAGCGCCTCGGCGGCGCGCGCCTCGTCACGGCCCGCGCGCCACTCGTGCAGGGCGGCGACGACCCGGGTCTCGTTGGCGGGGTCGACCGTCATGATCGCGCCGTCCAGGTCGGCGGTGAGCGGGTTGGGTTCCGTCGTCTCGTGGACGTTGACGCCGACGATCTTCTCCTCGCCGCTCTCGATCCGGGCCCGGCGGGCGGCGTGCGAGGAGACCAGTTCGGACTTCAGATAGCCGGACTCGACGGCTGCCATGGCGCCGCCCATCCGTTCGATCCGGTCCATCTCGGCCAGCGACTCGGTGACGAGTTGCTCCACCTTCGCCTCGACGACGTGCGATCCGGCGAAGATGTCCTCGTACTCCAGCAGGTCGCTCTCGTGCGCCAGCACCTGCTGGATGCGCAGCGACCACTGCTGGTCCCAGGGCCGGGGGAGTCCGAGGGCCTCGTTCCAGGCGGGCAGCTGGACGGCCCGCGCGCGGGCGTCCTTGGACAGGGTGACGGCCAGCATCTCCAGGACGATGCGCTGGACGTTGTTCTCCGGCTGAGCCTCGGTCAACCCGAGCGAGTTGACCTGGACGCCGTAGCGGAAGCGGCGCTGCTTGGCGTTCTCGACGCCGTACCGCTCGCGCGTGACCCGGTCCCAGATGCGGCCGAAGGCGCGCATCTTGCACATCTCCTCGATGAAGCGGACGCCCGCGTTCACGAAGAAGGAGATCCGCGCGACCACATCGCCGAACTTCTCCTCGGGCACCTGGCCGGAGTCCTGTACGGCGTCCAGCACCGCGATCGCCGTCGACATCGCGTAGGCGATCTCCTGGACCGGGGTGGCTCCCGCCTCCTGGAGGTGGTAGCTGCAGATGTTGATCGGGTTCCACTTCGGGATGCGGTTGACCGTGTACGTGATCATGTCGGTGGTCAGCCGCAGCGAGGGACCGGGCGGGAAGACGTGCGTCCCGCGCGAGAGGTACTCCTTCACGATGTCGTTCTGCGTGGTGCCCTGGAGGCCCGAGACGTCGGCTCCCTGCTCCTCCGCGACCACCTGGTAGAGCGCCAGCAGCCACATCGCGGTGGCGTTGATCGTCATCGAGGTGTTCATCCGCTCCAGGGGGATGTCCTGGAACAGCCGCCGCATGTCACCGAGGTGCGAGACGGGCACGCCGACCCGGCCGACCTCGCCGCGGGCGAGGACGTGGTCGGGGTCGTACCCGGTCTGGGTCGGCAGGTCGAAGGCGACGGACAGGCCGGTCTGGCCCTTGGCGAGGTTGCGCCGGTAGAGCTCGTTGGACGCCTCGGCGGTGGAGTGGCCGGCGTACGTCCGCATGAGCCACGGGCGGTCCTTGTGGCGTTTGCTCATCGGTGGACCTCAGCCGTTCAGGCCGGCTCGGACGGGCTGCTCCGCGGGTGTGTCGCGGAACAGGTTGATGGCGTCGATGTGCCGGGCGCGCTTCTCGTGGTCGCGGACGCCCAGGCCCTCGTGCGGGGCGAGGGCGAGGACGCCGACCTTGCCCTGGTGGAGGTTGCGGTGGACGTCGTACGCGGCCTGGCCGGTCTGCTCCAGCGGGTAGACCTTCGACAGCGTGGGGTGGATCTTCCCCTTGGCGACCAGGCGGTTGGCCTCCCATGCCTCGCGGTAGTTGGCGAAGTGCGAGCCGACGATCCGCTTCAGCGACATCCACAGGTAGCGGTTGTCGTACTCGTGGGTGTAGCCGGAGGTCGAGGCGCAGGTCACGATCGTGCCGCCCTTGCGGGTCACGTACACGCTCGCGCCGAAGGTCTCGCGGCCCGGGTGCTCGAAGACGATGTCCACGTCCTCGCCGCCGGTGAGTTCGCGGATGCGCTTGCCGAACCGCTTCCACTCGCGCGGGTCCTGCTCGTGCTCGTCCTTCCAGAACCGGTAGCCCTCGGCGGTGCGGTCGATGATCGCGGTCGCGCCCATCCGGCGGCAGATGTCCGCCTTCTGGTCGCTGGAGACGACGCAGATCGGGTTGGCCCCACCCGCCAGGGCGAACTGCGTGGCGTACGAGCCGAGGCCGCCACTGGCGCCCCAGATCAGCACGTTGTCGCCCTGCTTCATGCCGGCGCCGTTGCGCGAGACGAGCTGCCGGTACGCGGTGGAGTTGACCAGGCCCGGCGCCGCGGCCTCCTCCCAGCTCAGATGGTCCGGCTTGGGCATCAGCTGGTTGGACTTGACGAGCGCCAGCTCGGCGAGGCCGCCGAAGTTGGTCTCGAAGCCCCAGATGCGCTGCTCGGGGTCGAGCATCGTGTCGTTGTGCCCGTCGGAGGATTCCAGTTCGACGGAGAGGCAGTGCGCGACGACCTCGTCGCCGGGGTGCCAGGCGTTGACGCCGGGGCCGGTGCGCAGGACGACACCGGCCAGGTCGGAGCCGATGATGTGGTACGGCAGGTCGTGGCGCCGGGTGAGTTCGCTGAGCTTCCCGTAGCGCTCCAGGAAGCCGAAGGTGGGCAGCGGCTCGAAGATCGAGGTCCAGACCGAGTTGTAGTTCACCGAACTCGCCATGACGGCCACCAGCGCCTCGCCCGGGCCGAGTTCGGGCACCGGCACCTCGTCCAGGTGCAGCGATGTGCGGGGGTCCTTGTCGCGGGTGGCGAGCCCGGCGAACATCTCCGTCTCGTCCTTGTGCACGGTCACCGCGCGGTACGACTCGGGGACGGGCAGGGCGGCGAACCGCGCGGCCCGCTCCGCGGCGGAGCCGTCCTTCGATTCCGACTGCGATTGGATCGCGTCCAGGATTTCCTTCACGGGTGCCTCCGGCGGATGGGGGCGCTCGGGGGGACGCCGGGGCGTCCCCGCGGGCGGAGGGGGAGCTGGGTGGTGTGGAGGTGGTTGCCGTCGGGTTCGGCTGGTGGTGCTTCGGCTTGCTCGGTGGAGCGGAAGGTCTCGCCTGTGACGCAGGCGTCCGGGCGCGCGGGCACGTTGCCCGCGGGGACAGCCGGTGTACGCGAGATTTCGGTACGTCGGCCACCCGGACAACTTCAACGTATGGCACTCTGTGACAGCTGACAAGGCACTCGGTGCCAACAATTTCTCTCACTTGTCACCCCCCGGGCACGCATGAGCGCCGAGAGGGCTGTTCTGCGGGGAAATGCCGGGTGAATGATCGATCAGCGGGGCCGGTGAGGGTGCGGCCGGAACACGTACGGGGTCGTGGTGCTCAGGGCCAGGAATCCGAGCCGCTCCAGGATCGGACGGCTCTGCCCGGAGGCGTCGACCTGGAGGAAGCCGAAACCGCGCTCCGCCGCGATCCGGGCGCGATGGGCGACCAGCGCCCGGTAGATCCCCCTGCCGCGCCATTGCGGGGCCGTGCCGCCGCCCCACAGCCCGGCGAAGCGGGTGCCCGGGTACAACTCCATCCGGGCCGAGCTCACCGGCTCGTCGCCGGCCATGGCAAGGACACCGACGAAACCGTCCGGGTCCCCGGCCAGCAGGGCCGACACCCGGTGCCGCAGCCATGACGCGTCCGAGCCGAAGGCCCGCTCGTGGGCCCGGGCCATCAGCTCCACGCCGTCCGCGTCCCGCACCGGGCACAGCCGGACACCCTCCGGGGGCTCCGCCGCCGCGGACAGGTCCGCCACCCGGGCCACCATCACGGTCTCCGGCTCCTGCGCCTCGAAACCTGCCGCGCGCAGTCGCCGCGCCAGACAGTCCGGACGATCGTGCGCGTACAGCTTCCACTCGAACTCGGTATGCCCCAGCGCCGTGTAACGGTCCACCTGGGAAGCGATCACCGCGTCGACCCGGGCGGGATCGAGGCCCGGGGCGGACCAGACGATCCCGTTCCAGTCGTCGACGGCACCGACCTGCCGCACCACGTCGGCGGTGCGCTCGATCCGCACGCCCGGTCCGTCGGGACGCGCCTGCTCCCGCAGTTCCCGGTCGAACAGGGCCGTCAGCACGTCGCGATCGGAGTCCATCCGCACATCACAACCCGCGGGCCGCCGATGCGGCAACGCGGTTTCGGTCCGGCAACCGGTTTCGGCCCGGCGGGCGGTCCGGACGAGCAGGCCGGACGAGCAGGCCGGACCGCCCCCGATCAGCGGTCCTCGAGAGCCTGCTGGATGGTGCGCATCACTTCGTCGAGCGGCGCGTCGGTGCGTGCCACCGCGACCAGCACCTCGCCCTCGGACCCCACCGAGGCGGCCGGCCGCCTCGTCGGCTCCCCGCCGGTGATCCGGCTCGCCCCGATGCCGGTCCCGAACGTGTCCCGCACGATCGCGAAGGCGTGGTCCAGCTGGGCCTCCACGTCACCCTCGCCGCCCGCCCGCAGCCAGCGCCGCAGCACATGGTTGTGCGCGGTGACGACGGCGGACGCGGCCACCTCCGCGAGCAGCGGGTCGTCGTTGCCGACCTCGTGGTCGCGCTCGTCGAAGTGACCCAGCAGATAGCGCGTGAACAGCCGCTCGTAGCGGGCCACCGAGGCGATCTCGGCCTCCCGCAGGGTGGGGACCTCCCGGGTCAGCTTGTAACGGGCCACGGAGACCGCGGGCTTCGCCGCGTACATCTTCATGACCTCCTTGATGCCGCGGCAGACCGTGTCGAGCGGATGCTCGTGCGCCGGGGCCGCGTTGAGGACGGCCTCGGCCCTGACGAGGGTGTCGTCGTGGTCCGGGAAGATCGCCTCTTCCTTGGAGCGGAAGTGCCGGAAGAAGGTGCGTCGGGCGACCCCCGCGGCCCCCGCGATCTCGTCGACCGTCGTGGCCTCGTACCCCTTCGTCGCGAAGAGTTCCATCGCCGCGGCGGCCAGTTCGCGGCGCATCTTGAGCCGTTGGGCGGCGGCGCGGGTGCCGGTGGCACTTTCCTGCGGATCGGGCGCGGCGGTGGCACGGGAGGACCTGGCGGGCTGGGACATGGTGTGAACGTACTGCATCGGCGCGGGTGAATGTGCCCGCGGGTGCGGTCCGCCCGAAGGTTCGAGCAGGCCGCCCCACCCGGCTCCCGGCCCACGGGGCCCGGCGTCGTGCCTGCCCGCGCCGCGGGGCCGGGGCCCGCGCCCCGCGGCGCCGTCGTCCGTCACCGATGCCCCGTCACCGCCCGGTACCCCGTCGGCCCCGCTCAGCGGCGGGTGTGTTCGCGGAAGCCGCGTCCCGTCTTGCGGCCGAGGCAGCCCGCCGCCACCAGATGTTCGAGCAGCGGCGCCGGGGCCAGGCCCGGGTCGCGGAACTCGTCGTGCAGCACCTTCTCGATGGCGAGCGAGACATCGAGTCCGACGACGTCGAGGAGTTCGAACGGGCCCATCGGGTAACCGCCGCCCAGCTTCATCGCCGCGTCGATGTCGTCGAGGCTGGCGTAGTGCTCCTCGACCATCTTGATCGCGTTGTTGAGGTACGGGAACAGCAGCGCGTTCACGATGAACCCCGCGCGGTCCCCGCAGTCCACCGGGTGCTTGCGGATCTCGCCGCACACCTCGCGCACGGTGGCATGGACATCGTCCGCGGTGAGCACCGTGCGGACGACCTCGACCAGCTTCATCGCGGGCGCCGGGTTGAAGAAGTGCATGCCGACCACGTCCTGCGGGCGCGAGGTCGCCCGCGCGATCGCCACGACCGGCAGCGACGAGGTGGTGGTGGCGAGTACCGCCCCGGGCCTGCAGACCTTGTCCAGCGACCGGAACAGCTGCTGCTTGACCGCCAGGTCCTCGGCGACCGCCTCGACCGCGAGATCGACGTCGGCCAGCGCGTCCGGCGAACCGGCCGGGGCGATCCGGGCCAGCGCCGCGTCCCGGGCCCCGGCCGTCAGCCGTCCCTTGGCCACCGAGCGGTCCAGGGACGTGGCGATCCGGTTCTTCGCCGCTTCCGCCTTCTCCGGGCTGCGGGCGACCAGCACCACGTCGTAGCCGCCCTTCGCGAACACCTCGGCGATCCCCGAGGCCATCGTGCCGGAGCCCGCGACGCCCACCGAACGCACCGGCCGCCCGGCGGCCGGCGACGCGCTCTCGCCCGGGGTCAGCGCGTCCGGCACCACGGTCCGGCTGCCGGGCTCCGCGTACGTGTAGAAGCCGCGGCCCGCCTTGCGGCCCGTCAGTCCGGCCTCGCTGAGCTGCCTCAGCACGGGCGCGGGGGCGTGCAGCCGGTCGTGGGACGAGGCGTACATGGCCTCCAGGACGGTGCGCGCGGTGTCGACACCGATCAGGTCGAGGAGGGCGAGCGGCCCCATCGGCAGGCCGCAGCCCAGCTTCATTGCCGCGTCGATGTCCTCGCGGGAGGCGTAGTTCGCCTCGTACATCGCGGCGGCCTGGTTGAGGTAGCCGAACAGCAGCCCGTCCGCGACGAACCCCGGCCGGTCGCCGACCGCGACCGGCTCCTTGCCCAGGCCGCGGGCGAGCGCCGTGACCGCTTCGACGGCCGGCGGCGCGGTCAGTACCGAGGAGACCACCTCGACCAGCTTCATCGCGGGCGCCGGGTTGAAGAAGTGCAGCCCCAGCACGCGTTCGGGGTGCAGCGACTCGGCGGCCAGCCGGGTCACCGACAGCGCGTTGGTCCCGGTCGCCAGGACCGTGGTGGGGGAGACGATCGCGTCGAGTTCCCGGAACACCTGCTGCTTGATCTCGTAGGACTCCGGCACGACCTCGACGACAAGTTCCGCGTCGGCCGCCGCCCGCAGGTCGTCGTGGACCCGGAACCTGGCGAGGGCCTGGCTCCGCTCCTCCTCCGAGATCCGCCCGCGCCGCACGGCGCGCTCGGTCGCGGCCTCCAGCGCGGCGACGGCACGGCGGGCCGCCGCGTCGCAGGTGTCGATACCGATGACCTCGTGACCGGCGAGGGCCAGGACCTCGGCGATGCCGGTGCCCATGGTGCCGAGGCCGATGACGGCGATGGTGCTGAACGGGGTGTCCATCACGGGACTCCAGATGATGAGTGACGACTGGGAGAGGGCGCGGAGCGCGCGCGGGCACACGGAGAACGTGCGCAACCGAGGCGGCGCGTGCGGGAATTGCGTGTCGTGATGCCCGGTCCGGGGCCAAGGGCATGCCCGGAGCGGGAGGGGTGACGGACTCTGTCCCGGAGTCACGTCTCGCGAAGCTGCCGAACCGACGAGCACTCCGGACGGCTGCGTCACCAGGCCACCGGAGCCGGCGGGATCGTGTCCCGCTCACTTGAGATTAACTCCCGGGTAACGAGCGCGCCAGACCCGTGCGGTCGTGCGCCACGTCACATCCGCCCGGCCCGTCGGCGCCGGCCGGCCAAGGGTGCGCCCGGCACTCGATACGCAGAGTCCCCGCCGATACGCTGAGCGTCATGGACGAGGAATACCGGTCACTGGCCGACCGGCTGGCGGGCGAGGCGGAGGCGGCGGGGGAGTCGTCGGCCTTCCGCGTGCTGCTGGCCACCGACGACGAGGAGGAACTGGCCCGCGTTCTGGTGGAACCCGAACGCCCGCTCTGGGCGCGGGAGATCGCCGCGTTCCGGCTCGGCTGTTCCGGGGACCGCCGGGCCTTCGAGGCGCTGGTCCTGCTGCTCAACCACCGTGACCCGGAACGCTGCGTCGGCGCCGCCCACGCCCTGGCGTGCCTCGGCGACCCCCGCACCCCCCGGGCCGCCGCCGCGCTGGCGACCAACACCCTGCGCACCGCGTACGCCCTTCACCCGGTGCGGCTGCTCACCGTGCTCCGGGCGCCGGAGTCCGTGCCCGCGCTGATGGCCACGCTGGAACGCCTGCTGGCCCCCGGCGACCCGTACTGGCGGGTGGCACTCGCCTGCGTGGAGGGGCTCGGGCAGCTGGCGGACGAGCGGGCCCGGCCGCTCCTGGAAGCGGCCCTTCCGCACCCGAGGCTCGGCGGCGCCGCGCGCGACGCGCTGGCCCGGTTGACGGCGGACTGACCGCCGGCCGCCCGGCACCCGTGCCGGAGCGGTCGGCGGGCGCGGCACGGGGCGGGGCCCGGGTGTGACGACACCCCCGCGGCGGGGGAACGTCCGCCGCGGAGGCCGGCCGACCGTCAGCCGCGGAAGCCGAGCAGCCGGTGCAGGACGCTGCCCCTGCTGCGGGCCTCCGCGGCCCGTGCCGACTTCGCCGCCCTGCCGGTGGTCGGTGTCGGGTCGGGCGACTTGGCGCAGACCGCGTCCGCCTCGGACCGGCTGCCCCCGCCGCGTGGGACGGTGCCCTTGGCCAGGTAGTCGGTCAGGTAGGTGTCCAGGCAGTCGTTGCCGCTCAGGGTGATGCCGTGATTGCCGCCGCCCTGTTCCACGACGAGGCTGGAACCGTGCAGTCTGCGGTGCATGGTGACAGCGCCCTCGTAGGGTGTCGCCGCGTCGTCCGTGGCCTGGAAGAGCAGCACCGGCGGCAGGTTCCGGTTGGAGACCCGCGGTGGGTTCAGCGGTTCCACCGGCCAGTCGGCGCACGGCGCGTTGTACCAGGTGTTGTTCCAGGTCGAGAAGGGGGCCTTGGCCTCGACGCGCAGGCTGTCGTTGCGCCAGGTGTTCCATCGGCGGGGCCACGGGGTGTCCCGGCACTGCACGGCCGAATAGACCGAGTAGCCGTTGTCGCCCTCCGCGTCGACGACGCCGAACCGCTCGTACGCCTTCACCAGCGCGCCCTCGTCGTGGTCGTTCACGTACCCGGCGAACGCGTCGGCCAGACGCGGCCAGTAGCCGTTGTAGTAGCCGCCCGGCAGGAAGGTGTCCTCCAGCTCGCCCGCCCCGACCTTCCCGCCCGCGGGGTGCGCCGCGACGGCCGCGCGCATCGCGTACCAGGCGCGCTCCACCTTCGCCGGATCACTGCCCAGCCGGTAGGCGCTGTCGTGTTTCGCCACCCAGGCGGCGAACGCCTTGTGGCGGGCGTCGAAGGCGTAGTTCTGCCCGATGTTGTCCTCGTACCAGACGCCCTCCGGGTCCACGTTCGAGTCGAGCACCAGGCGTCGCACGCGCTCCGGGAACAGCTTGGCGTAGACCGCGCCGAGGTACGTCCCGTACGAGTAGCCGAAGTAGTTGAGCGTGTCCGCGCCGGTCGCCCGGCGGATCACGTCGAGGTCCTTGGCGGCGCTGACGGTGTCCATGTGGGGCAGCAGGTCCGGGTACTTCTCCCCGCAGGCCCGCGCGAAGGAACGGGCGCGGTTCCGGTTGGCCTGCTCGACGCCGGGCGTGTCGGGGACGGAGCCCGGTCGCGGCGGATCGAAGTACTGGGGCACGCAGTCCAGGGCCGGCCTGCTCCGGCCGACGCCGCGCGGATCGAAACCGATCACGTCGTACTGCGCGGCCACCGCCTTCGGCAGCGCCGACGCGACGAAGCCGGCCATCGACCGGCCGCTGCCCCCGGGACCGCCCGGATTGACGAGCAGGGGGCCCTGGAAGGTCTTCGCGGTGTGCGGGATCCGGGTCAGTGCGAGGGTGATCCGGCGACCCGACGGGTCGTCATGGTCCAGTGGTGTACCGACCGACGCGCACTGCAGCCGCGGCTGGGCGTCGGTGCCGCAGTCGGTCCAGCGGAGCCGGGCGGTGGCCGGCCCGGCACCGGTGTCGGCGGTCGCCGGCGGCGGAGCGACGGTCACCAGACCGGCGACCGTCGCACCCACGGCGATGAGAACTCCTGGACGTTTCGTCATATGGCCTCCCGTGGTGGGGGAACACGGCTGCGCGAGGCGCAGTCCCCGCCGCATGCTCCCCGTATTCACGCCGGAAAGGACGTGGAAGGCCGAGAGTTGACCCGTTTGCCCCTATTGACGCTGTTTCGGCAGGTATCCCGCAGAGGCGTTCTCCCGGCCCGGAGGGACCAGGACGGGAGGGATCGGGCCGAGGGGCCGGGTCGACGGATGGCGGTTTCCAGGGGCCGGGTCAGATCAGGGTCAGCTGGGTCGGCCCGGGGGATTCGGGCGACGGTGGGTTCTCCGGTCGTGCGGGCAGGCGGCGGGCCGCGCCCCGATGCGACGGTCCGATGCCGAACTCGGCCGCCAGTTCGTGGACGTGACGTGTGATGCGCCGTTGGTACCACGTGGGCGCGTAAGCCCCCTCCGCGTACATCCGCTCGTACCGGCGCACCAGGTGCGGGTGGTGTTTCCCGAGCCACTGCATGTACCACTCGCGGGCGCCGGGGCGCAGATGGAGCACGAGCGGGGTGACCGATGTGGCTCCGGCCGCGGCGATCGCCCGGACCGTGGCGCGCAGCTGGTCGGGGGAGTCGCCGAGGAACGGGACGACGGGTGCCATCAGTACGCCGCAGTCGATGCCGTGCTCGCTCAGCGCGCGTACGACGTCCAGGCGGCGCTCGGGCGAAGGTGTGCCGGGCTCCACGGTGCGCCAGAGCCCGGCGTCGACGAAGCCGACCGACACGGAGATGCCGATGTCGGTGACCTCGGCCGCCTGCCGCAGCAGCTCCAGGTCGCGCAGGATCAGCGTCCCCTTCGTCAGGATCGAGAACGGGTTCGCGTGATCGCGCAGGGCCGCGATGATGCCGGGCATCAACCGGTACCGGCCCTCCGCCCGCTGGTAGCAGTCGACGTTGGTGCCCATGGCGATGTGCGCTCCGTGCCAGCGGGCGGACGCGAGATGGCCGCGCAGCAGTTCCGGGGCGTTGGTCTTGACGACGATCTGCGAGTCGAAGCCGATCCCCGTGTCCAGGTCCAGGTAGCCGTGGGTCCTGCGGGCGAAGCAGTACACGCAGGCGTGCGTGCAGCCGCGGTACGGATTCACCGTCCATTCGAACGGCATCCGGGAGGCGCCCGGCACCCGGTTCATGATCGAGCGGGCCCGGATCTCGTGGAAGGTGATCCCTCGGAACTCGGGGGTGTCGAAGGTGCGCGTGGTCACCGCTTCCGCGGCGAAGAGCGCGCTGCTTCCGGCCGTGGCGGGTTGTTCGACCAGATGGTCCCAGCGCATGGACGCCTCCTCGGTAGCACTCGGGGAGAGAATAGAACATATGTTCCCTTGATCGTTTTCTCCCCTTCGTCCCGGAGTGGGTCCCGGCCGGTTCCCGGCCCGGATCCGGCCGGGAGGCACCCCCGATTTTGAGCGGGGTCCGGGAGGTGGTTGGCTCGGCACACCCCCGTAAACCGAGTGCTGGAGGAACAGCCATGGCGCAGGTCGAGGCCACCACTGAGCGAGTCATCGCGGCGGACGCGGAGACGGTGTTCGACGCGCTGGCCGACTACGAGCGGACCCGCGGCAAGGTGCTGCCCGCGCAGTTCAGCGAGTACGAGGTGCGCGAGGGCGGTGACGGCGAGGGCACCGTCGTGCACTGGAAGCTCCAGGCGACCAGCAAGCGGGTGCGCGACTGCCTGCTGGAGGTCACCGAGCCCACCGACGGCCGGCTCGTGGAGAAGGACCGCAACTCCTCGATGGTCACCACGTGGACCGTCACCCCGGCCGGGGAGGGGCGGTCGAAGGCGGTCGTGTCGACCGTCTGGAACGGGGCCGGCGGCATCGGCGGGTTCTTCGAGCGGACGTTCGCCCCCAAGGGGCTCGCGCGGATCTACGACGAGCTGTTGAACAATCTCGCTGCCGAAGTCGAGAAGTAGGACCGCCGGGCCTCACCGGTTCGGGTGGTTTTCCGGGGCCGCCGGTCGTGCGCCGTAGTGGCTCCCACCGGGGACGAAACCCGTAGTGCGCCGCCCGCGCCCCCCTCGTCGGCGTTTGCTCTCCCTTATCGCGCGATGCGAGAAAGGGCGGCGCAGACGCGACGAGGGGAGCGGCACGTGGTGGGTGGAATCACTCTGTTGGGGGACGAGCCGGACGGCACGGAGGCCGCCGGGACACCGGGCGTGTTACCCCCGCCGCGGCCCGCACCGTCCCCTGCCGCGGTGGAGGAGCAGACCGGGACCGCGGCGCCGCAGGCTTCGGGATCCGCGGGACGGGGAACCGGGACACCCGGACCCGAGAACGCCGGGGCGATCTCCGCCGGGCCGCTCGCCGCGCCGGAGACGAGTCCCCGCCGCATCCGCCTGATCTTCCTCGGGCTGATGCTGACACTGCTGCTCGCGGCGCTCGACCAGATGATCGTCGCCACCGCCCTGCCGAAGATCGTCGGAGAACTGCACGGCCTGGAGAAGATGTCCTGGGCCGTCACCGCGTACCTTCTCGCCTCCACCATCGGACTGCCGATCTACGGCAAGCTCGGCGACCTCTTCGGCCGCAAGAGCGTCTTCCAGTTCGCGATCGTCGTCTTCGTGATCGGTTCCGCGCTGGCCGGCTGGTCCCGCACCATGGACGAACTGATCGCCTTCCGGGCCGTTCAGGGCATCGGCGGCGGCGGACTCATGATCGGCGTCCAGGCCATCATCGCGGACGTCGTGCCGCCCCGGGAACGCGGCCGTTTCATGGGGCTCATCGGGGCCGCCTTCGGCCTCGCCTCCGTCGCCGGCCCGCTGCTCGGCGGCTTCTTCACCGACCACGCCTCCTGGCGCTGGTGCTTCTACATCAACGTCCCGTTCGGCCTGGTCACCCTGGCCGTCATCACCGTCGTCCTGAAACTGCCCCGGCCCGCCGTCCGGCCCCGGCTCGACGCCCTGGGCGCGTTGCTGCTCGCGGCCTCCTCCACCTGCCTGGTCCTGCTGACCAGTTGGGGCGGGACGGAGTACGCCTGGGGGTCGCGCACCATCCTGGGACTGGGCGCCGGAGCGATCGCAACCGCCCTGCTGTTCCTCGTCGTCGAGCGCCGGGCGGCCGAACCCATCATTCCGCTGCGGCTGTTCCGTGACTCGATCTTCAACGTCACCGCCCTCGTCGGCGCGGTCGTCGGGGTCGCGCTGTTCGGCGCCGCCAGCTACCTGCCGACCTTCCTCCAGATGGTCGACGGCGCCACGGCCACCGAATCGGGGCTGCTGATGCTCCCGATGATGGGCGGCATCGTCGTGGCGTCCATCGTCTCCGGCCAGTTGATCTCGCGCACCGGACGCTACCGGGTCCACCCCATCGCCGGCGCGGCCCTCGCCGCGGTGGGGATGTGGCTGCTCTCCCGGCTCGACACGGACACCCCGTGGCTCGAGTACAGCATCGCCCAGGCCGTGCTCGGCATCGGGATCGGCCTGGTCATGCCGGTGCTGGTGCTGGCCGTGCAGAACTCCGTGCGGCCCGCCGACCTCGGCACCGCCACCAGCGCCAACAACTACTTCCGGCAGATCGGCGGCAGCGTCGGCGCCGCCGTCTTCGGCACGCTCTTCGCGGGCCGGCTCGCCGACGCGCTCGCCGCTCGGCTGCCCTCCGACGCCGAGCTCCCCGACCCCGAGTCGATCACCCCGCAGCTGGTCCATGCCATGGAACCCGCGCTGCGCGACAGCTACATCCGGGCATACGCCGACGCGATGCCGCGGATCTTCCTCTACCTCGTGCCGGTGCTCGTGCTCGGCCTGATCCTCGCCCTCTTCCTCAAGGAGAAACCGCTGGTGTCCCACAACAGCCCCGAGAACGCCGCCGAACCGTTCGCCGAGACCGCCCCGATCCCCGCCGCCCGGGCTCTCGCCCCCGCCCACCCCGCCACGACCGCGTCCGTGTACCTGTCCGGGGTACCGGTCTGCGGCAGCGTCCAGCACCCGGACGGCACGAAGGTCCCGCGCGCCGCGCTCACTCTCATCGACGTGCAGGGGCAGCAGGTGGGGCGCGGTGCGAGCGGCGACGACGGACGATACGCGCTGAGCGTCCCCGGCGCAGGCGGCTACGTGCTCATCGCGGCGGCGGGCGGCCATCAGCCGCAGGCCGTCAGCGTCACCGTGGGCGAGCGGCCCGTCGAACTGGATGTGGTGCTCGGTGGTGCGGGGCGGCTCGCCGGGACCGTCGTCACCGCCGACGGGCTCCCGGTGCGTGACGCCGCCGTGACCCTCACCGATGTGCGCGGCGAGGTGGTGGCGTCCACCCGCAGCGGACGCGAGGGCGGTTACGTGATCAAGGAGTTGGTGGCAGGGGAGTACACGCTCGCCGCCAGCGCCCCCGCGTTCCGGCCCGCCGCGTTGCCGGTGAGCGTGCAGGCGGCCCGGGAGACCCGGCAGGACATCGAACTCGCCGGTGGGGCGGTGCTGCGGGGCGTGGTGCGGGCGAGCGGGGGTCGTCCCGTGGAGGACGCCAGGGTCACCCTGCTGGACGCGGCGGGCAACGTGGTCGACACACTCACCACCGGGCCCGACGGGGCGTTCCGGTTCGTCGACCTGTCCACCGGCGAGTACACGGTGATCGCCGCCGGGTATCCGCCGGTGGCCACCGTCCTCCAGGTGGCGGGCGGCGGGCGCACCGAACGCGATCTCCAACTCGGGCACGAGGACTGACAGTTCGGCGTGTGACGGGTGACGGACGGCGGTTCGGCGCGTGGTCGCCGATGCGGACCGGACCGGGCACACCCGGTCCTGCCGCGGGCGCCTCGGGACGCTTCTCCTGCGGACCGGGGCGGAACACCCCAAAGACAAGGGGGCCGACGGGCCCGGGACTGCGCATGGGTGCGTCGGAGCGGTAGGGCGAGGCGTGGGAGGGCCACTGGTCGGCCGCCCCGGGCCCGCGGTCGCGACGCTGCTGGGGGAGCGGGCCCGGGTCTTCGTCGCCGGGTCCGTCCCGGCCGCCGGGGAGGCGCTCCGGCCGGTCATGGCCGAGCCCGGCGGCGCCGCCCGCGAAGGTGCGGCGCGTCCTGGAGCACGGCCCGCGACCGGTGAGCACCACCACCGAGGAGAAGGCGCGGCTGCTGCGGGCGGCCGGTCCGACGATCCTGGCCGAGGGGGACACCGAACCGGCCCGGACCGTGCACCGGCCGGACGGCACCCGGATCATCCTGCCCGCACGCCGGTTCGCCCCGGCCCCGGCACGCGCCGTCGCCCGGCGTCAGGAGGCGCGGGTCGTCGGCGACGCGTGGGCCCCGTCCCGGCCGGGATAGCGGCCGGCCCAGGGCAGAGCCTCCTCCAAGGCCGCGGAGACGCCGAACAGGAGGTCCTCGCGGCCCCAGCCCGCCGTGAGCGACACCCCGAGCGGAAGCCCCTGGGAACTCCAGCCCAGCGGAAGGCTGATGGTCGGAAACCCGGTGGCGTTCCCGATCACGGTGTTGCCGGTGAACGCGGTCATCGCGGCGAGTTCCGCGGCCGGGTCGGTGTCGTCGCGGAGCTGCCCGACGCGCGTCGGAGGGGCGGTCACGGTCGGGGTGATCACGATGTCGGCGTCCGCGTGGTCGAGGGTCCAGGCCCGTGCGCGAGCCTGCACGACACCGATCGCCGCGGCGAGCTCGGCCGCGGTCGACTTCTGTGCCCGGGACCGGAGGTGACGGACGATCGGTCGCAGGGCCGCCTCGTCGAGGGCTGCGGTCCTGGCGCCGACCAGCGCGGTGAACATCACCTGGAAGCCCCCGGTGAACGCGGGGTCCGGGGCCTGGTCGCGGGCGAACACGTCATGACCGAGTCCGGCCAGCACCCGGCCGGTGCGTTCGACGGCGGCGGCGACCTCGGCGTCCACGGGCGCGCCCGAGACCGAGCCCTGCGCGACCGCCACCCGCAGGCGGGGGACGGGGGCGTCGCAGGCGCGCTCGTAACCGTCCGCCCCGTCCACCCGGGGAGGGTGCACGAGACCGGCCCCGGTACGGGTGGTCAACGCGTCCAGGAACGCCGCGGTGTCGCGCACGGTGCGGGCGATCGGCCCCTTCACGGACAGCCCCAGGCCGTCGTCGCCGCCCGGGCCCCCGGGGACGAGCCCGCGGCTCGGCTTCAGCCCGACCACACCGCAGGCACTCGCGGGGGAGCGCACGGAACCGGCGGTGTCGCTGCCCTGGGCGATCGGCACCAGCATCGCGCCGACCGCGGCCGCCGCGCCGCCGCTGCTGCCCGCCGCGCTGCGGGTCGGGTCGAACGGGCTCCGCGCGGGCGCGGCGACCTCCGGCTCGGTGTAGCAGGCGGCCCCGAACTCGGGAACGGTCGTCTTGCCGAGGCTGATCAGCCCGGCGTCGGCCATCACCACGACGATCTCGTCGTCGTGGTCCGGCACCCAGTCACGGAACTGCGAGGACCCCAGCGTGGTGCGTACTCCCGCGGTGGCCTCCAGGTCCTTGACGGCGGTGGGCACGCCGAACAGGCGCGGCAGTCCGGAGCGGTCCGCCGCGCGCAGCACGCGCCCGGCCTCGGCCGCCGCCGCGCGGGCCCGGTCGGCCGACACCGTGGTGAACGCACCCACCCGGTCGCCGTCCTCGATCCGGGCGAGCAAGTGGTCCACGACCTCGGCGGGCGTGGTGTCGCCGCGCTCGTAGGCGGCGGCCAGTTGGAGGGCCGTGAGTTCGTGCAACTGCGTCATGGATGCTCCCATTGTGATTTCGTTACGCGTATCGATATGGTGGGCACATGAGCACCGACAAGGCAAGTCCCGGCAAGGCGGGTCAGGCGCGGAGCGGCCGGCCCCGGGCGGTCTCGTTCGACGCGATCCTGGACGCCGCGACCCGGATCGCCGACGAGCGGGGACTGGACGCGGTGACCTTCCGCGCGGTGGCCGAGCGGCTGGAGGTGTCCCCGATGGCGATCCACCGCACGACGGGCGGTGTCGACGCGCTCCGGCACGCGCTGGTCTCCCGGATCGTCGGCGAGGCGACCCGCTCGGTGGACTGGCCCGGGGACTGGCAGAGCATCCTGCGCACATTCGCGAACGAGCTCCACGACCTGCTCATGCGCCACCCCGTCGTGCTGGAGGCGCACCGCAGCGCCCCCCTCGTGGGGCCCGGCGCCGACGACGCCGCCCTCCGGGTCGTCGCGGCGCTGCGCACCGCCGGGCTCGACGAGCGGGCCGCGGTGTACGCGTACGGCACGCTGCACGACTTCGTCACCGGACACGTGGCGATCCGGCTGGGTCGCGGCGGTCCGGAACGGCTCCCGCTGCCGCCCGAACGCCGGGCGATGTCGGTCTTCATCGAGCACCACGACTACGACCGCCGGTTCGCCTACGGCCTCGACCTCGTCATCGGCGGGATCACCGCCGCTGCCGCCGCCCCCGTACCGCATGAGGAGCAGAGATGACGCACGACCTGCCCGAGCCGCCCGAGACGGTCCGCATCGAAGGGCCCGGCGGGCGCCGCATCGCCTACTGCTCGTACGGCGATCCCGCCGCCGCACCCGTGATCGTGCTGCACGGCACCCCGGGCAGTCGCTACGAGGGCCTTCCGTTGCAGCGGGCCGCGACGGACGCGGGAGTGCACCTGATCTTCCCGGACCGCCCCGGGTACGGCGAGACCGATCCGGTGCCCGGCAGCGGTTTCCACCGCTGGAACGACGACTTCCTGACGCTGCTCGACCACCTCGGCCGGGAACGCGCGAGCCTGGTGGCGATCTCCGGCGGCGGCGGATACGCGCTGTCCGCGGCCCGGGCGCACCCGGACCGGGTGACGAAACTGATCCTCGCCGCCGCCGCCGTTCCCGGAGCCCCCAAGGAGGCATACGCGCGCCGGATCCCGATCGTGACCTTGCTGAGCCACATCGTCCGCTGGGCCCCACCGGTCGGCGGCGCGATGCTCGCGGGCACGGGCGTCTTCAAGCGGCTGCGCAGCCGGGATTCCGACCTCTCGGCCTGGCCCCGGGCCGACCGGCTGGTCATGAGCACCCCCGAGTTCCGGGCGCTGTCCGAACTGGACACGACCGAGGGGCGTCGCCAGGGCATGGACGCGGCCCTCACGGACCTGAGCGGATACGCCCGCTCCCTGCCGGACGCACTGGCCTCGATCTCCGTGCCGACCGTGTTCATCCACGGCGAAGCGGACGGCAACGTCCCCGTGGAGGTGGCGCGTTGGGCGCACGCGAGGATCTCCGGAGCCGAGCTGAGGATCGTGCCCGAGGGCGGCCATCTGTTCCTCGTGGAAGACCCCGGCATACTCCTGCGGGAACTGGTCTGAGCGCCGGCGCACCGCCGGGGGCCGGACGTCGCGACGGAGAGGGTGCGACGCCGACGGTGCGATGCCGACGGTGCGAAGACGACCGTCCTGGACCGGACGGCCCCGGGGCGGAACCCCCGGCACATGACGGCGATCGGTCGCACGTTCCGGGCGCCGCGAAGGGGTGGGCCGTGCCCGAGGACGGGTGGGCCGTGCCCGTGAACGGCGGCCGCGGGAACGGCCGGGCGCGCCTCGCCGGAGGCACGCCCGGCCGTTCCGGGCCGTTCGCGGTCCCTCAGTCGGCCGCCCGGGCCGACTCGATCGGGTACACCACGGCGTGGACCGACTCGAAGAGTGCGCTCGCCTCCCGGGCATCGAGGCCCTGGGAGCGCGCCTCGGTCAGCCACTCGGTCAGCGACGCCCGCAACGGCGACTCGTAACCCGCCTGCGCCGGCACGAGGGAGCGGGTGATGAAGGTGCCCGCCCCCTGCCGGACCTCGGCGAGACCGGCCCGCTCCAGCTCGCGGTACGCCTTGAGCGTCGTATTGGGGTTCACCCTGGTGTCCGCCGCGACCTGAGCGGCCGTCGGCAACCGGTCCCCCACCTCCAGCGCCCCCATGCGCAGGGCCTGTTCCACCTGGTGCACGATCTGGAGGTACGTAGCCACTCCGCTGCGCCTGTCGATGCGGAATACGACCACTGTCTTCACCTCCGTCGGACTGCCGAAACCATACGTGACCAACCCGCGCCGGTACGCCCTACAGAGGGCGGCGCGAGACCTGCCACACCGTGAACGCGGTGAGTGCGGCTGTGGCCGCGAGCAGGATGCCCGCCCCGGTCCACTGCATCGCCGGCATCTGGTCGAACCCGAGGTACTCGATCACGTTGTTGACGATGCCGTTCTTCTTCACGCAGGCGTCCGAGGCCGCCTCGGTGGTCTTGGCGCACAGCCCCCAGCCGTAGAGGTGGCCGTCGGCCGAGCCGATCCAGCGGTCCAGTTCGTACGACTCGCTCAGTTGCGCGGGCAGGTTCCCTTCGAGCGGGTAGGTCAACGTGCGCGACGGCGCCAGGTACATGCGCACCTCGCCCCAGGCGACCTCGAAGATCGAGGCGAGGACGAAGGTGACGGCCATCGACGCGAGGACGCGGCGCAGCAGCAGGCCGATGGTGATCCCGACGGCGGTGAGGAACAGGCAGAACGCGGGGAACATCGGGCCGGTGTTGTCGAAGATGTCCCCCTCCGACCACGGGCTCTGGAACACCGAGCGGTGCGGCTTCCACCACCAGGTGAAGATCACCGAGAGCACCGCACTGGTCAGCAGGACGGCGGAGTAGCACCAGGCGAGCTTGGCCGTGATCCAGCGGCGCCGGGAGACGGACTGGGTGGTGACCAGTTGCGCCGTGCCGTTTTCCTGGTCGCCCGCGATCAACGGGGCGCCGAGGAACACGGCGAGGAGCAACGGCAGCGCGCTCAGCGCGGTGAGGGTGAGGCCGCCCCCTGCGGAGTTGAACGTCGGCTGTGCGAGCTCCTTGTCCGGCCAGCCCGCCGCTTCGAGCGCCCGGACCATCTTGCCGCGCTGGTAGATGAGCCAGCCCGAGCCGACGACCGCCACCGCGACCACGCCGAGCAGCGCGGTCCGGTGCTGGCGTACGACGAGCCAGTTCAGCCCGCTCAGCATGCGGCGTCCGGGCTTTGAACCCGTCCTGGAGCTTTCGGTATCGGTGAGGGTGGAGCTCATGCGCTGTGGATCCCTTCGGCGTCGACGCGGGCACCGGGTGTGAACAACGGGGGCGCGTCGGGCGAGCGGAGATGCGCCAGCAGGACTTCCTCCAGGCCGGGTTCGGCGACGACCCAGTCGGCGGGCATAGGGCCGTTCGGCCGCACCAGCGCCTGGAACTGCCTTCCCTGGACACGGCATTCGATCACCGTGTGGGGTGCCAGCGCGGCGACCGGGTCCCCCTCGGGCGCAAGCCCCGTCACCAGCGAGTGCGCCGGGACGAGCGCGTCCGCGTCACCCGCCATCCGGAGCCGGCCATCGGCGAGTACCAGCAGGTAGTCGCACATGTCCTCCAGCTCGGACAGCATGTGCGAGGACATCACCACGGTGGTTCCGCGTTCGACTGCCTCCGACATCAGCAGGGCGCTCATGTCGTGCCGGGCCAGCGGGTCCAGGTCGGCCATCGGCTCGTCGAGAAGCAGTAGATCGGGCCGCTTGCCGAAGGCGAGCGCGAACGCCACGCGGGTGCGCTGGCCACCGGAGAGCGTCTCGACCCGGGCACCCATCGGGACCTCGCCCGCCCGCACGATGCGCTCCGCCGCGGCCGCGTCCCAACCGGGGTTCAGCTCGCTGCCCATGCGCAGTGTCTCGGCCACGGTGAAGCCCTTGAACAGCGGCTTGTCCTGCCCGAGGTACGCGAACCTCGGCATGACGGCAGGATCGTCCACCGGTACCCCGAAGATGCGGAGTTCGCCCTCCGTCGACTGCACCTGCCGGGTGGCGAGCCCCAACAGGGTGCTCTTTCCCGCCCCGTTGGGGCCCACGAGACCGCAGATCCGCCCGGCCGGCAGCCGGAACGAGCAGTCGCGCAGCGCCCAGCCGCGGCGGTACCGCTTACCCAGACCGCGAGCCTCCAGCGCCCAGGCGCCCAACACGCCGTCCGGAGTGAATGCGTCGGCCATGCACTTCGCCTCAATTCCATTAGTCAATTAATGGAATCATGGTCTCGACGGGGGAGTGCTGTCAAGGCGGGACCGCAGGGGCACGGCGGGCCGCGTGGAATGTCCGGAGTCTCGGCACGCCGGTCGTGGCGTCGTGATCGCCCCGCCGCGCGCCCCGGTTCCGTGAGGGGGCGGACACCTGCCACGGCTCCTCGCGGTGCCGCACGCGCATGACGCGATCGGGCTCCACGGGCGCCGCGGCCGGCTGTGTCCGACGTCGGCCGGGGCGAACATCGCGGTCGTCGGCCGCGGGGCCGGAAGGTGCTTCCGGATGATCTCGTTCCTGCCGGGTGACGCAGGAGGGGAGACGGCCGGCCTGCATGGATGTTTGTATGGGGACGCCGATTCGGGTGCCTGCTCGTCGACTTCGCGAACCGATGCCGACGACGGGTGCCGCAACCGGCCCAGACAGCCCCGGACCTGTAAGAAGACGGACTCATCATGAAGATCCTGATCAGCGCGGACATGGAAGGCGCAACCGGCGTGACCTGGCCCGCCGATGTGCTGCCGGGCAGCCCCCAGTGGGAGCGGTGCCGTGCCATGTTCACCTCGGACGTGAACGCGGCGGCGCTCGGGTTCTACGACGGCGGCGCCGACGAGGTGCTCGTCAACGAGGCCCACTGGTCGATGCGCAACCTCCTGCTGGAACGGCTCGACGACCGGGTGCAGATGCTCACCGGCCGGCACAAATCCCTGTCCATGGTGGAGGGCGTCCAGCACGGTGACGTCGATGCCATCGCCTTCGTCGGTTACCACACCGGCGCCGGTGCGGAAGGGGTTCTCGCCCACACCTACCTGGCGAACTCCATCACCGGTGTCTGGCTCGACGGCGTCCGCGCGAGCGAGGGGCTGCTCAACGCCCACGTCGTCGCGGAGTACGGCGTTCCGGTCGTTCTCGTCACCGGGGACGACCTGACCTGCGCGGACGCCGAGGGCTACGCGCCCGAGGCGCGCAAGGTCGCGGTCAAGGACTACGTGTCACGGTACGCGGCGGTCTGCCGCACCCCGGCCCGGACCGCCGCGGACATCCGCGCCGCGGCCGGGGAGGCGACCGCCCTGGCCGTACGGCACACGCCGGTGGAGGGCGGCCCCTTCACCATCGAGTTGGAGTTCGACGCCGAACACCTCGCGGGCGCGGCCACCGTCGTCCCCGGCGTGACGCCGACCGGTGAGCGGCGCGTCAGCTACACCAGCGCGACGATGTACGAGGGTATTCGCACATTCAAGGCGGTGACCACGCTCGTGTCGTCCGCCGTGGAGGAACAATATGGCTGAGCCGACCGACCGCCGGGAGACCGTCGACGCACAGGCGCTCGACGAAGTGGTGACGTTCACCTCCGAACTGATCCGGATCGACACCACCAATCGGGGCGGCGGCGACTGCCGCGAACGCCCGGCAGCCGAGTACGTCGCCGAACGGCTCGCCGACGCCGGTCTGGAACCCACCCTGCTGGAACGCTCCCCGGGGCGCACCAACGTGGTGGCCCGGATCGCGGGCACCGATCCGTCCGCCGACGCCCTCCTCGTCCACGGCCACCTCGACGTGGTCCCCGCCGAGGCCGCCGACTGGACGGTGCACCCCTTCTCCGGCGAGGTCCGCGACGGCGTCGTCTGGGGGCGCGGCGCCATCGACATGAAGAACATGGACGCCATGGTCCTGGCCGTCGCCCGGTCCTGGGCGCGGGCCGGCGTCCGCCCCCGCCGCGACATCGTGATCGCCTACACCGCCGACGAGGAGGCGAGCGCCGACGACGGGTCCGGCTTCCTCGCCGACCGGCACGCCCCGCTCTTCGAGGGCTGCACGGAGGGCATCAGCGAGTCCGGGGCCTTCACCTTCCACGCCGGACCGGACCTGCCGCTCTACCCGATCGCCGCGGGCGAACGCGGCACGGCCTGGCTGAAGCTCACCGCGCACGGCAAGGCCGGGCACGGCTCCAAGGTCAACACGTCCAACGCGGTCACCGCGCTCGCCGCGGCCGTCGCCCGCATCGGCGAGCACACCTGGCCCGTCCGCCTCACCCCGACCGTCCGTGCCGCACTCACCGAACTCGCCGCCCTGCACGGCATCCACCCCGACCTCGACGCCCCCGGCTTCAACGTCGACGAACTGCTCGGCAAGCTCGGACCGGCCGCCGCCCTGGTCGCGCCGACCGTCCGCAACAGCTCCAACCCGACCATGCTGGAGGCCGGGTACAAGGTCAACGTCATCCCGGGCCACGCCACCGCCTTCATCGACGGCAGGATGCTCCCCGGGGGCGAGGACGAGTTCCACGACACCCTGGACCGGCTGACCGGACCCGACGTCGACTGGGAGTTCCACCACCGCGAGGTCCCGTTGCAGGCCCCGGTCGACTCGCCGACGTTCGCCAAACTCCGCGCCGCCATCGAGCGCTTCGACCCGGACGGCCACGTCGTGCCGTACTGCATGTCGGGCGGCACGGACGCCAAGCAGTTCTCCCGGCTCGGCATCACCGGCTACGGGTTCTCGCCGCTGAAGCTGCCCATCGGCTTCGACTACCAGGCACTGTTCCACGGAGTCGACGAACGCGTCCCGATCGACGCGCTGCACTTCGGCGTCCGCGTCCTCGACCACTACCTGCGCACCGCCTGACCAGCCACAGAGGGATTCGAACATGCAGCCCACAGGGGCCCACGGAACATGGCCCTCCCCGATCGACGCCGCTCTCGCCGCCTCGTACGACGGACGGCCCGAGTATGTCGGCACCGTCGGCGACGAGGTGTGGTGGACGGAACCGCGTCCGGCCGAGGCGGGCCGCCGCGCCCTGGTCCGCCGGCACGCGGACGGGACCCGCACCGGTGTACTGCCCGCGCCGTGGAACGTACGGAGCCGCGTCATCGAGTACGGCGGACGGCCCTGGGCCGGCGCCGTCCGTGACGAGGGCGGCCCCCTCGTCGTCTTCGTCGACTTCGCCGACCAACGGCTCTACGCCCACGAGCCCGACGGCCCCGGCGAACCCAGACCGCTCACCCCGCTCTCCGCCGTCGGCGGCGGACTGCGCTGGGTCGACCCGGAGATCCACCTCGGCCGCGGCGGGCACGGCGAGGTGTGGTGCGTCCTGGAGGAGTTCACCGGCGAGGGCCCCACCGAGCTGCGCCGGGTGATCGCCGCCGTGCCGCTGGACGGATCGGCGGCCGACGACCGCTCCGCGGTGCGCGAACTCACCGACGGCCGCCACCGGTTCGTCACCGGACCCAGGCTTTCGCCGGACGGGCGGCAGGCGGCCTGGATCGCCTGGGACCATCCGCGCATGCCGTGGGACGGCACCGAGGTGATGCTCGCGGACGTCGCCGACGACGGCACGCTCCGGCACCCCCGGTGCCTCGCGGGCGGCCCGGAGGAGTCCATCCCGCAGATCGAGTGGGACGCGGACGGACAACTCCTGTTCGCCAGTGACCGCAGCGGCTGGTGGAACCTGTACCGCATGGACCCGGGGCACGATGCCGTCGCGCTCTGCGAGCGGGCGGAGGAGTTCGCCGGACCGCTCTGGAAGATCGGCCTCAACTGGTTCCGGCCGCTCGACAACGGCCTGATCGCCACCGTCCACGGCAGCGGCACCACCACGCTCGGCGTCCTCGACCCGCAGACCGGCGAACTCGCCGACGTCGCCGGGCCCTGGACCGAATGGGCCGACACGCTCGCCGTGCACGGCAGTCGGATCACCGGTATCGCCGCGAGCCCGCACAGCGCCTACGAGGTGGTGGAACTGGACACCACGACCGGCCGCACCCGCGTGATCGGCAGCCCGCACCGGGACGCCGTCGACCCCGCCCACTACCCGCGTCCCGAGGCCCGCACCTTCACCGGCCCCGGCGGCCGCGAGATCCACGCCCACATCTACCCGCCCCGCAACCCCGACCGCACCGGCCCCGACGGCGAACTGCCGCCGTACGTCGTCTGGGCCCACGGCGGACCGACCGGGCACGCCCCGCTCGTACTCGACCTGGAGATCGCCTACTTCACCTCGCGCGGCATCGGCATCGCCGAGGTCAACTACGGCGGCTCCACCGGATACGGCCGCGCCTACCGCAACCGGCTGCGCGAACAGTGGGGCGTCGTCGACGTGGAGGACTGCGCCGCCGTCGCCGGGGCGCTGGCCGCCGAGGGCACGGCCGACCCGCGACGGCTCGCCATCCGGGGCGGCAGCGCCGGCGGCTGGACCAGCGCCGCCTCACTGACCGGCACCGACGTCTACGCCTGCGGCACCATCATCTACCCCATCCTCGATCTGACCGGCTGGGGCACGGACGAGACCCACGACTTCGAGTCGCGGTACCTGGAATCCCTGGTCGGCCCGCTCGCCGTGGTCCCCGACCGCTACCGCGACCGGTCCCCGGTCAGCCGCACCGCACACCTGACCACCCCCTTCCTGCTGCTCCAGGGACTCGCCGACCCGATCTGCCCGCCCATCCAGTGCGAGCGGTTCCTTGCCGCGGTCGAGGGGCTCGGCATCCCGCACGCATACCTCGCCTTCGAGGGGGAGGGTCACGGGTTCCGCCGGGCCGACACCATGATCCGTGCCCTGGAGGCCGAACTCTCCCTGTACGGGCAGACGTTCGGCTTCGACTGCCCGGACGTGCCGAGGCTGGAGCTGAAGCGATGACCCTCGAACCCCTGACCCGCCCCGCGCGGCTGCGCCCCGGTGCCAGGGTCGCCGTCGTGTCGCCCAGCGGGCCCGTCCCCGCCGACCGCCTGGGGCCCGGACTCGACATCCTGCGGCGCTGGGGCCTGGAACCGGTGGTGGCACCGCACGCCCGTGACCTGCACGGGGAACTGGACTACCTGGCGGGTACGGACGAGGCGCGGGCGCGGGACCTCCAGGAGGCGTGGTGCGACCCGTCGGTCGACGCGGTGCTCTGCGCCCGCGGGGGCTACGGTGCCCATCGCATGGTCGACCTCGTCGACTGGGCGGCGATGCGTGCCGCCGGACCCAAGGTGTTCGTCGGCTACAGCGACATCACCGTGCTCCACGAGGCGTTCGCACGGCACACGGGGCTCGTCACCCTGCACGGCCCGATGGTGGGGGCGGACACCTTCCACAAGGACCCGGACACCCAGGAGTCCCTGCGCGCCACCCTGTTCGAGCCGGAAACGGTCCGGACGCTCGGACTTCCCGGGGCGCGGGCACTGTTCCCCGGCCGGGCACGCGGCGTCACCTACGGCGGCTGCGTGAGCCTGCTCGCCGCCGACATCGGGACCCCGACCGCCCGGACGACCGCCCGGGGCGGGCTGCTGGTGATCGAGGACACCACCGAGGACCCGTACAGCATCGACCGCATCCTCACCCAGTTGCTGCGGGCCGGCGCGCTCGCCGGGATCTCCGGGGTGGCCTGCGGCTCCTGGGCGGGCTGCGGGCCGTACGAGCAGGTGCGGGCGGTCCTCGCCGACCGGCTCGGCACACTGGGGGTCCCCGTCGTCGAGGAGTTGGGCTTCGGGCACGGACCGACGGCGCTCACGATTCCGCTCGGCGTCCCCGCCGTGCTGGACGCACCCGCCGACGGCGGCCCCGCCACCCTCACCGCCGAGGTGCCCGCCCTGGTCTGAGCTCTTTGTACGACACCGCAGCGACACCGCAGCGACACCGCACCGACACCGCACCGACACCGCACCGGACCGATCCGCCTCGGTCCGGTGCGGTGTCGGTGCGGTCCGGACGGGGCGTGAAGTGCGAAGAAGTTGAGCACCCTTCAGGAAACGTCGCCCCGGTCGTTGACACTGCTGTGACGTGTATCACAGCATGAGCGCGGCCCAGTTCTTACTGGTCGGTAAGTTCCTTGGTGTGGAGGTCTTCGTGGCACGTCGTGTTTTCCGCCCCCGGTCCGGTCGCCGGACGCTGTCCCGGACGTCGGTCGTGGCCGTGGCCGCCACTGCGCTCGCCGCGCCGCTGGTGCTCGGGGGCGCGGCCGGGACGGCCGCCGCCGACACCGCCTCGTACAAGGTCACACCGCTGAAGTTCACCGTGGACACCGGCGGGCGCCCGTGCACCGTCGACGCCGATCTGTACCGCCCGGCCGGTGTCGACGCGCGGCACCGGGCCCCCGCCGTTCTCGCCACCAACGGCTTCGGCGGCAGCAAGTCGGACGGCACGACCGACGGCATCGGCAGGGCGTTCGCCGAGCGCGGCTATGTCGGCCTCGTCTACTCCGGACTCGGCTTCGGCAAGTCCGGCTGCCTCATCACGCTCGACGATCCGCAGATCGACGGCCGGGCCGCGGCCGCGCTCGTCGACTTCCTCGCAGGGACGCGCCCCGCCGACGACGGCACCGTGGCCGACTACGTCACCCAGGACGGCGGGGGAGACCCCAGGGTCGGCATGATCGGCGGCTCGTACGGCGGCGCCATCCAGCTGGCCACCGCCGCCGTCGACCACCGGGTCGACGCCCTCGTGCCCCTGATCACCTGGAACGATCTGGCCTACGCGCTCGCCCCCAACAACGCCGCCACCCGTGCCGGTGTCTCCTCCGACACCGCAGGCGTCTTCAAGTGGCAGTGGACCAACGGCTTCTACCTCCTGGGGGAGGGGCAGACGATCCTCAACGCGAGCCTCGATCCCTCCCGGTTCAACAACCTCACCTGCCTCCACTTCGCGACCCGGGCCTGCGACACCATCCGGCTGCTCAACTCCGGCCGCTTCCCCGCCGACCGGACCGCCTCGATGCTCGACTACGCGCGCAGCGTCTCGCCCGTCGGCCACCTCGGGAAGGTGAAGGCGCCCACCCTGCTCGTCCAGGGGCAGGCCGACAGCCTGTTCAACCTCAACGAGGCCACCGCCACCTACCGGGCGCTCAAGGCGCAGGGCACCACCATCAAGATGATCTGGCAGGCATGGGGGCACAGCGGCGGCCAGGCCCCCGGCGAACTCGACCTGGGCAAGGACACGCTGGAGACCAGCTACGTCGGACAGCGCGTCCTCGCCTGGTTCGACCGCTATCTCCGGCACCGGACGAACACGGACACCGGGCCGGAGTTCGCCTACTACCGCGACTGGCGGAGCGGCTACGGCACCGCCGCCGCCCTGCCGGCCCCGAGCCGGACGCTGTACCTCTCCGGCGACGGGAAGCTCGTCGACAGCCGCTCCCAGGTGGTCCGGGGCAGCCGCCAGTACGCCAATCGGCTGGTCCCCACCAGCCATTCGGAGAATTCGCTCGCCGGTCCCGTCGGGCTGCCCGACCCGGAGCCGTACGACATCAAGGGCACCTACCTCGGTTGGACCAGTGCCCCACTGATTTCCGCCATGGACGTCGTCGGGGCGCCGAAGGCCACCCTGAAAGTCGTCTCGCCGAAGACGGAGCGTGTGCAGAACAGCGGTGACGCCGCCGACAAGCTCGTTCTGTTCGCAAAGGTGTACGACGTGTCGCCGGACGGCAGGAAGTCACTGGTGAACCGGCTCGTCGCCCCGGTGCGGGTGCCCGACGTCACCCGTCCGTTCACCGTGCAATTGCCGGGCATCGTCCACCGGTACGAGGCGGGGCACCGACTCGAATTCGTGATCGCCGCCAGCGACAGCGCCTACTCGGGAAATCGCGGCATCAAGCCGGTCACGGTGGTCAGCGCGCCGGAGGACACCGGTGTCCTGGAGCTGCCGGTGGTGGGTGGCGGGAAGGAGTGAGGCACGCGCCACCGAGCCGGTGACCCCCTTCCGGTTCCGCATGCGTGCCCCGGCCGGCAACGTGTGCCCGGGAGAACGAGACCGGTCACCGCGCCGAGGGCCGCCCGGTCGTCCCGGCAGGGGCGCGGCGAGAGCTCGCGGCACCGCCGGGACGACGGGACGGTCCTACGATCTGGGGAGCGGTGGGGAGTGGGCCCCCCACCGCTCCCCGGATCGTTAAACTTGCCGGGTGCCCGAGACCGACTACCTGGCCGAGGGGCGTCGTACGGCGATCCGCCCCTACGACCCGGGGGACGCCGAGGAGTTCACCGCCCGCGTGCGCGAGAGCCGGGAACTGCATCACCCATGGCTCTTCCCGCCCACCGACGTCACCGCGTACGCCGTCTACGCCGGACGGCTCGCCGACGACCCCGCGAGGACCGGCTTCCTGGTCTGCGAACGCGAACGCGGACACGACGACGAACACGCACGTGTGCACGTGCCCGAGCGCGGACGGGGCCGACGGGACGGGGCGGCGGCGGGAGACCGCCCGGACCGTCGGAACGCGAGCGGCGAGCGCCCCGCCGACGGTCGGATCGCCGGTTTCATCAACATCAACAACATCGTGCGCGGAGGGTTTCGCTGCGGGGCACTCGGATACGGCGCCTTCGCCCACGCCGCAGGCCGCGGACTGATGAGCGAAGGACTGGAACTGGTGCTGCGCCACGCCTTCGGACCGCTGGACCTGCACCGCCTCGAAGTCAACATCCAGCCCGCCAACCGGGCCTCGCTCGCCCTCGTCCGCCGGGCCGGATTCCGCCGCGAGGGCTTCTCGCCGGACTTCCTCTTCATCGACGGGGCCTGGCGCGACCACGAGCGGTGGGCGATCACGGCCGAGATGCCGAGGCCGACGGCGAGCCGAGCGAAACACTCTCCGCCCACACGCCCCGAACACGGCATCATGTCCGGGTCCGGATACTGACAATCGCTGCCGACCGGAGCCCCTGCCCGCCGGGCGCGGGCCCGTCCGGCACTCCCGGTCGGGCCCAGGGGCCGCCGGGGTCGATGCCGGGCCCACTCCGTCGGACGCACCGGATTGGACAAGTTTTTGCCCGTGGCCGGATCGGCATCCCCGAAGGCCGCAGCGGGCCGTGGTCACGGGGAGCGGAGTGCGGTATTCCGTAGAGAAACGGAAAAGCGGCGGCCGAAAGTGTCAGGAGCCGTCCCCGCCGACGCGACGCTCGTGTTGACCGTACGTACTCCCGGGCGGAGGCTCGTCATATAGCTGCTCAATACAACTGGTTTTTGCCGGGCTCTCGCTCTCGGCACGCCGCTCCTCGGGGCGTCACCGTGCGGAGGACCGCCATCCCGGCCGGGACCGAATCGGGAGGACGTATGTGTGGCATCGCCGGCTGGGTCTCCTTCGACCGTGATCTGCGGGCAGCCGAGAACACCGCGACGCTGGACGCGATGACGGAGACCATGTCCTGCCGGGGTCCCGACGACCGGGGGACCTGGACCGCCGAGCACGCGGGGCTCGGTCACCGTCGGCTTGCGATCATCGACCTGCCGGGCGGGCGCCAGCCCATGTCCGTCTCCACGCCCGAGGGCGACATCGCCCTCGTCTACTCCGGCGAGGCGTACAACTTCACCGAACTGCGCAGCGAGCTGAGCGCCCGCGGACACCGGTTCCGCACCGACTCGGACACCGAGGTCGTGCTGCACGGCTATCTGGAATGGGGCGAGTCCGTCGCCGAACGGCTCAACGGCATGTACGCCTTCGCCCTCTGGGACAGCCGCCACGACAAGCTCGTCATGATCCGCGACCGGATGGGCGTCAAACCCTTCTACTACCGGCCGACACCCGACGGGGTGCTCTTCGGCTCGGAGCCCAAGGCCGTCCTCGCCAACCCGCTGGTCCGGCCCCGGGTGACCCTCGACGGGCTCCGGGAACTGTTCACCCTCGTCAAGACCCCCGGCCACGCCGTATGGGACGGCATGTACGAGGTGGAGCCCGGCACCGTCGTCACCGTGGACCGCGGCGGCCTGCGCCGGCACGTCTACTGGCGGCTGGAGACCCGTCCGCACTCCGACGACCGGGACACCACGATCGCCACCGTACGGTCCCTGCTCGACGACATCGTGCGACGCCAGTTGGTCTCCGACGTCCCGCGCTGCATCCTCCTCTCCGGCGGCCTCGACTCGTCCTCGGTCACCGCCCTCGCCGCCCGTCGGCTCGCCGAGAGCGGCGAAAAGGTCCGCACCTTCGCCGTCGACTTCGTCGGCCGGACCGAGAACTTCGTCGCCGACTCGCTGCGCACCACCCCCGACACCCCCTTCGTCCACGACGTGGCCCGGCTGTCCGGTACCGTCCACCGCGACATCGTGCTCGACCCGGAGACGCTCGCCGATCCCGACGTGCGCGCCCGCATGATCCGCGCCCGGGACATACCGATGGGTCTCGGCGACATGGACACCTCGCTCTACCTGCTCTTCCGTGCCATCCGCGAGCACTCGACCGTCGCACTGTCCGGCGAGTCGGCCGACGAGGTCTTCGGGGGCTACCTCCAGTTCTTCGACGAGGAGGCCCGCCGGGCCGACACCTTCCCCTGGCTCGTCCGGTTCACCGAGCACTTCGGCGAGGACGCGGGCCTGCTCCGCGACGACGTGAACAGCGCCCTCGACCTGGAGTCGTACGTCCGCGACAGCTACGACTCCGCCGTCGCCGGCATCGAACGGCTCGACGGCGAGAGCGACTTCGAGTACCGCATGCGCCGGATCTGCCATCTCCACCTGACCCGGTTCGTGCGCGTCCTGCTCGACCGCAAGGACCGGGCGAGCATGGCCGTCGGCCTGGAGGTCCGGGTCCCGTTCTGCGACCACCGGCTCGTCGAGTACGTCTACAACGCCCCCTGGGCCCTGAAGTCCTTCGACGGCAGGGAGAAGAGCCTGCTGCGCGAGGCCGTCGCGGACGTGCTGCCCCGGTCCGTGTACGAGCGGACCAAGAGCCCCTACCCGTCGACCCAGGACCCGAAGTACGCCGTCGCGCTCCAGGAGCACGCCCGCGACCTGCTCGCCCGCCCGGACCACCAGGTCTTCGATCTGGTCGACCGCGACCGATTGCAGAAGGCGGCCGACCACGAGGCGCCCCAGATCACCATGGCGTCCCGCCGGGGCCTGGAACGCACCCTGGACCTCGCGACCTGGCTCGACCTGTACGAGCCGGAGGTGCACCTGAGGGCTGTCCCGTAATCCCTGGCGGGTGCGCGACGACAGCTGCGGCACCTCGCCGCGTTGTCGGGACGTCCGTATACGTCCAGTATGCGGACGTCCCTTCGCCTTGCGATGCACCACATCTGACGCCGCGCACCGGTCCATCACGGATTGCGGGACAGCCCTTGGTCCGAGCGGACCTGCGCCGGATGTCCGGGGGCGGGCGTCCGGCGTCGTCCCGGCCGTGACACCGCGGACACGGCCGCGCGCCCGCCGGGACGCGGCGATCCGCGGATCCGGCCCGCGGCCCGGTGTCCGCGACGGGCGGGACGCACCGCCGTCCCGAAGCGGGCGGCGGAACCGCCCCCGGCACGGGTGTCACACCGAGGCCGACGACCGCCCGCCCTTGCGGTTGATCTTCATGGTGTCCATGTCCGTCGCGGTGGAACGCAGTTCGCCGTGGCCGCAGCCGAGCTTCTTGAGCAACGCCTCGGCCCGGTCCTCGGCGATCGCGGACGCCATCTCCTCGCCGTCCGCGGCGTCCGACACGACGGCGAATCGGAAGCTGAAGTGCTTCAGCACACGGTCGTACGCGAGCGATCCCTCCTCGGTGAACCGCATCGCGCTCAGCCCGTGCTCGTCCACCTCGGACAGCAGCCGGGCGCGCGCCTCGTCCGTCAGGCCGTCCCAGGTGCCGCGCACGATCACTCGGTAGGTGTGCTGCGTGCTCATCGTGTGTCCCACTCCGCATTCCGCTCGTGAACCGTGGAGGGCCAAGGGTACGGAGGCGAGTGCGGAGCGCATCCGCATTTACGGTGCGAGCACCCTGGTCGGGCGGCCTTCCAGCGTGTTCGATGGTCATCGGGCGCGCCCGGACCCGTGGCGGCCCGTGCGAGGGAACGAGGTTGCCTTGGCCACGACCGTACGACGTGCCGTACTGACTCTGCCGGCCGCGCCACTGGGCCCGGAGAACCCACTGCCCGCACTGCGCCCGCTCGACGAAACGCATGTGGTCGACGCCCGCGACCGGGCCCGGCTGCCACGCGACATGGCACGCCAGATCGGCTTCGGAGCACTGACGACCGTGCTGCCGGTGCGTGTCCTCGACGGGTACGGACGCACACGCGTGCCCACCCGGCTGGATGCCGTCGTCATCGAGAACGACCGGCTGCGGGCCACCGTCCTGCCCGGACTCGGCGGCCGGGTCCATTCCCTCCACCACAAGCCGACCGGCCGTGAACTCCTCTACACCAACCCGGTGTTCCAGCCCGCCGACTTCGCGCTCAACGGCGCCTGGTTCTCCGGCGGCATCGAGTGGAACATCGGGGCCACCGGCCACACCACCCTCTCCTGCGCGCCGCTGCACGCGGCCCGGGTGCCCGGCCCCGACGGCGGCGACATGCTCCGCCTGTGGGAGTGGGAGCGGCTGCGCGACCTGCCCTTCCAGGTGGACCTGTGGCTGCCCGAGGATTCCGATTTCCTGCACGTCGGAGTGCGGATACGTAACCCGCACGAGCACACCGCGCCCGTCTACTGGTGGTCCAACATCGCCGTCCCCGAGGACGAAAGCAGCCGGGTCCTGGCCCCGGCCGACGAGGCATGGCACTTCGGCTACGAACGCACCCTGACCCGGGTCCCCGTCCCCGGGACCGGTTCCGACGACCGCACGTACCCGTCGCGCGGCGACCACCCCGCCGACTACTTCTACGAGGTTCCCGACGGCGCCCGCCGCTGGATCGCCTCCCTCGACGCGGACGGGCACGGACTCGTCCAGACGTCGACCGACCTGCTGCGCGGCCGGAAACTGTTCCTGTGGGGCAGTGGTCCGGGCGGGCGGCGCTGGCAGGAATGGCTCACCGAACCCGGCACCGGGGGCTACGCCGAGATGCAGGCCGGACTGGCCCGTACCCAGCTGGAACACGTACCGCTCGAACCGGGCGGCGAGTTCAGCTGGCTGGAGTCCTACGGACCGTTGTCCGCCGACCCCGGTGCCGTGCACGGCGACGACTGGGCGGTGGCCCGCGCCGAGACCGGGCGACGGCTCGCCGAGGCACTGCCGCGCGCCGATGTCGACGCCGCGTACGCCGCCTGGCGACGTTGCGCCGACACCGAGCCCGGGGAGTCGCTCGCGACCGGATCCGGCTGGGGCGCCCTGGAGGTCCGGCGGGGCGCGTACCACCTCCCCGGCACCCCCTTCGCCGAACAGACCCTCGGCGAACAGCAGCTCCCCTGGCTGGAGTTGCTCGATCAGGGCACCCTCCCCGGACCGCCCCGTCCGGCGCCGCCCGGCCCCACCCCGGTCTCGACCCACTGGCGCGACATGCTGGAGACCGCTCCCGCCGAACCGCTCACCGAGTACCACCTCGGTGTCGCGCAGTGGCACGCGGGCGACCGCGCCCAGGCGGTCCGCAGCTGGGAACGCGGACTGGTCCGGGCGACGTCCCGCTGGCCGCTGCTGCGCTGCCTGGCCGTCGCCGCCGGGGAGGGCGCCCAGCGGGACCGGGCCGCCGATCTGTACGCCGAGGCGTTCGACGCCCTGCGGGAGGAACGCCCCGGCGACGGCGACCACGACGAGGCATGGGCGGCTGCCACGACGGCGCTCGGCCGTGAGGCGATCGAGGCGCTGCTGACGGCGGAACGGCCGCAGCCGGCCCGGACGGTGTGGTCCGGCCTGCCCGGGAGCACCCGGCGACGGGGCCGCTTCCGCCTGCTGGAGGCACGGCTGCTGATCGCCGAGGGCGACCGCGCCGCCGCCCGTGCCGTCTTCGACGAGGGCTTCGAGGTCGCCGATCTGCGCGAGGGCTCCGAAGTTCTCGACGAGGTCTGGGCCGAGCTCACCGACGAGGCGATTCCGGACCGGTACAACTACCGGATGCGTCCCGGGACGTGACGCCGTGGACGGTCCGGCCCGCGCCCGCTTCGGGAGCCACGGGCCGGGCCGTCGGCGCGTCGGACCCTCTCGTCCGCGGTGGCCGACGCCCGGACGGGCCGGTCAGACGCCCGGGTTCCGGTCCACGTACTCGAAGACGGAGCCGTCCGGGTGCAGGGCGATCAGGTTGCGGCCCACCGGCGTTGCCACCGGGCCCGCGATGATCTGGGCACCGACCCGGACGAGCGAGGCATGCGCCGCGTCGACGTCCTCGACCGCGATCGTCGCCGTGACCTTGCGCAGGATCTCCAGTTCCGACTCCGGCCCGCTCATCAGCAGGAAGCAGCTGATCGCGGCGACCGACACCCCGCCGCGCTCGAAGCGCAACGCGGAACTGCCCGTGAGGTCCTCGTAGAAGGCCACGGCGGCCTCCAGGTCGTCGACGCAGATACGCAGCGTGGTTCCCAGAATGTCCATGCGGATCAGGGTAGTTGGCGCACATCAGGCCCGGCAGAGCACCTCGCCGTGCGGGACCATGAACCAGGCGTCGTCCTGTGCGCCCCACTCGCGCCAGGCCGCGGCGATCGCCTCCAACCGCCCGGCGTCGGCGTGGCCGCCCTCCACGGCCTGCCGCGCGTAGTCCGAGCCGACCGTGCGCTCCGCCCACAGCCCGCTCCACCAGGCCCGGCTGTCCGAAGTGGCGAAGCACCAGGTGCCGGCGGTCGCAGTGATATCGGTGAAGCCGGCCCGCCGCGCCCAGGAGAGCAGCCGGCGCCCGGCGTCCGGTTCCCCTCCGTTGGCGCGGGCCACCCGGCGGTACAGCTCCTGCCACGTGTCCAGACCCGGGACCTCGGGGTACCAGGCCATCGCCGCGTAGTCGCTGTCGCGGACCGCGACGATGCCGCCCGGTCGGCAGACGCGCCGCATCTCGCGCAGGGCGAGCACCGGATCGCCCACGTGCTGGAGCACCTGATGGGCGTGGACGACGTCGAAGGAGTCGTCGGCGAACCCCAGGGCGTGCACATCGGCGATGGTGAACTCGACGTTGTCCAGGCCGCGTTCGGCCGCAACCCCGGCGGCTCGGGCGAGGATCTCCCGGGTGGTGTCGACGGCGGTCACCCGGCCGGGTGCGACCATCGCCGCGAGATCGGCGGTGATGGTGCCGGGCCCGCAGCCGATGTCCAGCACGGAGACGCCGGGGCGGAGTTCGCCGATCAGGTACGCCGCGGAATTGGCGGCGGTGCGCCAGCGGTGCGAGCGCAGGACCGACTCGTGGTGGCCGTGTGTGTAGACGGCGGTCTTCCTCGGCATGACGGTGGATCCTTCCTCGGGGCGTGCTGCCCGGACGCGAGCCGTGCGAAGAACTGATCGGTGCCGACACCGTACGCGCCCGGTCGAATATTGAGACGACCGTCTCGCTGAATGGGATAGGGGGATGGTGGGGGATCGGTCGGCGGAGGACCGTCCGGGCGCCGCGCGCCGGTGGACCCTCCGGCCGCGGTACCGGGGGAGGGGCCGATCGGCGACGGCGGGGGCGTCGGGCGCGGCCCCCGCGCCGTTGCCGGTGCGCGCGCGGGGTGATTACGCTGCGGTCATGATTCCGGTCCAGGACCGGACTCTCCGTATCCGCACCCGTCATCCGCCGGGGCGGGCGCGCGAAGGGGCGGCCCGCTTCCGGACCTTCGGCCCCGGTGACCCCGGCGGGGGCGGACTCCACGAGGGGCACACATGAGTTCCGCGCGTCTGGACGTGGCCGTACCCGAACAGGCCGAGCTCGGCGAGGGCCCGACCTGGGATCCGACCGTCGGCCGGCTGATCTGGGTCGACATCCTCTCCGCCCGCGTGCACACCTACGACCCGGCGAGCGGCCGTCGTACGGTGCTGGCAACCGAGCAGCACGTCGGCGCCGCCAAGCCGCGCGCGGCGGGCGGACTCGTGGTGAATCTGCGCGACGGCATCGGCCTGTACGACCCGGACGGCGCCTTCCGCTGGCTGGTCCACGACCCCGTGCCCGGCCGCCGCGGCAACGACGCGGGGGTCGCCCCGGACGGGGCGCTGTGGGCGGGGACCATGGGCTACGACGGCTCCCCGACCGGCGGCAGCCTCTTCCGCGTCGCCCCCGACGGCACGGTCGCCCCGCTACTGCCCGTGGTGGCGTGCAGCAACGGCATCGGGTGGAGTCCGGACCGGCGGCTGATGTACTACATCGACACCCCCACGCGCCGTATCGACGTCTTCGACTTCGACGGCGAGCACGCCGTCGACCGCAGGCCGTTCGCCACCGTCGAGGAGGGCGCGGGCTTCCCCGACGGGCTGACCGTCGACGCCGACGGAGCCGTCTGGGTGGCCCTGTGGGACGGCTCGGCGGTACGCCGCTACACGCCCGACGGCTCGCTGGACCGGATCGTCGAACTGCCGGTACGGCGCCCGACGGCCTGTGCCTTCGGCGGCACGGACCTGCGCGACCTCTACGTCACCTCGGCCCGGTCGGGACTGGCCGCCCCGCATCCTCTGTCCGGGTCGCTGCTGGTCCTGCCGGGCGTGGGACACGGCATGCCGGGGACGCCCTTCGCCGGCTGATTCCGGCCGTCGGCCCTCCCGCCCACGCCCTGCCGGGCGGGCGGGGCCACCGGAACCCTCGTATAAAGGCCCTGGGCCCCGTGCGAAGTCCCCGGGCACGAGGGACGGCGGGGTACGGCGACGAGCGGCGGGGAAGGAGGCCCGGATGGCACGGGAACGGACCGGACGGGCGGCGCGCGGGAGCGGTGCCCGCGCCGTACGGGAGGACCACGGTCCGGTCAGATACGGTCCGCCGCCCCCCGGCCCCGGCCTGCCCGTCCTGCCCGAACTGGCCGAGGTGCTCGCCGGTGCGGCCGGTCGTGACGCCCCCGAGCCGACCGGCGGCGGTGCGGTCCTGCGTGCGGCCGCCACCGCCTACTGGGGGCGGCGCGGTCTGCGCGGCGGACCGGAGCACGTCGTGGCCGCGCCGGGGGCCTCGCCGCTGCTGCTCGCGCTGATCGCCGCCCACGGGGGCGATGTGCTGATGCCGCGCCCCTGCCCCGCCGCGTGGATCCCGCAGGCCCGGCTGCTGGGCAGCCCCGCCTACCAGGTGCCGACGCCCGCCGAGTGCGGTGGCGTGCCCGATCCGTACGCGCTGCTGGAGACCGTGCGCAGGGTGCGCGCCGAGGGCGGCAGGCCCCGGCTGCTGCTGATCTCCGTCGTCGACGACCCGACCGCGACCGTGGCCCCGCCGGAACTCGTGCGCGAGGCGTGCGAGGCGGCGGTCGCCGAAGGGCTGCACGTCGTCAGCGACGAGACCTGGCGCGACACCCTGCACCGGCCGCACGACACGGTCCTGCTCAGCCCGGCCGAGATGTGCCCGGACGACGTCACGGTCGTCTGCGACCTCGCCGGGGCTCTGACCCCGTCCACATGGCCGGTCGCGATCGCGCGGTTCCCGGACACCGGGCGGGCGGCCGAGCAGCGCGCCCGCACCCTCGACATCCTCACCGCGCTCGGGGCCCACGTCGCCGGGCCCGTCGCCGAGGCCGCCGCCCACGCGCTCGGCGAACCGGAATCCGTCACGGAACGGATTCGCCGTTCGGCCGCGCTCCACGCCGCGCTCGGGGCCGCGGCCCACCGCGCGGTCCTCGCCGCGGGCGCACTCGCCAGGCCCCCGCAGGCGGGACGTCACCTCTACGCCGACCTGGAGCCGCTCAGATCACCGCTGGCCGAACGAGGTGTGACCGACTCCCTGGAACTGGAGCAGTACCTGACGGAACGTCTCGCGGCGCCCGCGCCGGGAGGCCACCGGTTCGGCGACGAACTGGGGGCGCTGCGTGTACGGCTCGGGACCGGAGCCCTGCTCGGGACCACCCCGGAACAGCGGACGCGCTCCCTCGCGGCGGCGGAGCCCCTGGATCTGCCGCACGTGGTCCGGGCCCTGGGCGTCTTCGCGGCGGTCTTCGCCGGCCTCCGCTGAGGGAGCCGGCCCGTCGGCACCGCCGACCCGCGCGTCCTCGGCGACGACGCCCCGTCCGCCCGCTCCCTCCCGCTCCCCGGGCCGTCAGTGGGCGAACCGGGCCCGCATCCTGCGCCACGCCGCCGGGCCCCCGCTGATCAGCAGCGTCAGACCCACCGCGGCGGCCATCCCCTGCCACGGCTCGGGAAACAGCGAACCGCCGAGTATGCCGATGAGCTGGTACGTCGCGGCCCACGCCAGACAGGCCGGCACGTCGCCCCGGGCGAACCTGCGCAACGGCATCCGGCCCAGCAGACAGGCCAGCATCACCGGAATCCGCCCCGCCGGTATCAGCCGGGACAGCACGAGCACCATCGCACCGTGTTCGTCCAGCTTCTGCTGCGCCTGCGCCAGCCGCTCCGGAGCGGCCCGGTCGTTGATCGTCCGGAGCCATTTCGAGCCGTTCCGCGACCGCACCCCGCGCTGCCCCAGCCAGTACAGGCAGATGTCGCCGAGGAACGCGGCGGCAGAGGCCACCGCGAAGACGATCAGGAGCGCGAACGGCGACGACTGATGCAGTGCCACGACCGCCGCGGAACTCACCAGCGCACCCGTCGGCACCACCGGAACCAGCGATCCCAGGGACACCAGCAGGAACAGGGACGGATAGCCCACCGCCTGCTGCGTCGACTCCGGGGGAAGCTGCCGCACGACCTCCTGGATCACCTGGCGGCCTCCGGCCGCACCCGCTCGCCGTGGCACAGGCGGTGCACGGCCACCTCCGGCGCCAGCAGTCCCGCCTTGCGGACGAACTCCTCACCCGGCGCGTGGAACTCGTGCGGCCGGACCCCGTCCATGCCGATCGGCCAGTACGTGCCGTAGTGCACCGGCACCGCCGACCGGGGCGCCAGCCGGGCAAGTGCCTCGGCGGCCCGCCCCGCGTCCAGATGACCATGACCCAGGTACGGACCCCAACCGCCTACCGGCAGCAGTGCCACGTCCACCGGACCGACGGCCCGGGCCATGTCCTCGAAGAGCCCGGTGTCGCCCGCGAAATACGTCCGCGCCTCGCCCTCGACCACGAAGCCGAGCGCGGGGGAGCGCTGCGCGCCCATGGGCAGCCGCCTGCCGTCGTGCAGCGCGGGAACCGCGCGCACCCGGATCCCCTGCGTCCCGCCGAACCGGACCACGTCGCCCGGGGCCACCTCGGTGACGCGCAGACCGCGCGCCGCGCACAGCCGCCGGAGCCCCGGCACGGCCCGCATCGCACCCACCGGCACGACCAGGCGGGTCCCCGTTGCCAGCCGGGCCAGCGACGGCGGATGCAGATGGTCGGAGTGCAGATGCGAGACGAGCACGACATCGGCGGCCGCGGCCTCCGGGCCGGGCAGCTCGCCGCGGCGTCGTCGCAGGTGCGCCAGCCGCCGCACGAACAGCGGATCGGTCAGCACCCGCACCCCGGAGTCCTCGATCGTGCAGGTGGCATGGCCCCACCAGGTGACTTCCACCGGCACGCGGCGCCTCCTCGTTCGCGGGTCTCTTGTTCGGTTCCGACGACCGAGCCTAATGCGGTCGACGGCCCGGATGACCGGCTCCCGCCCGTCGCCCGATCCCGCCGCACGCGTGCGCCCCCGGGGTGCACAGGTCGCACGGGACGCCGCACGCGGGGAAAGCCGCCCCCGCGTGCGCCCCCAGCCACCGGCGTCCGCCCCGGCGCGCCGGAGTGTACGGCCGTCCCGCCCGGTGCGCCGGGGTGTACGGCCGCCCCGCCCGGTGTGACGCGCTCCTCCCGTCCCAGACGCGCGCCTTTTTGCGCAGGGGCGGGAGAGGTAGGGTCGCCGATGCGCTTGGTGCCGCGGCAGGCAACGCACGCCCCCGGTGTGACGTCCGGCACGCGACATCGCCGCACCGGCCGACGGCCCGAGTACGTCCCGTACGAGGACTTCCGTCCGGCACACCAGGAGCACGCACCGGACGCCGCTCCTTGACGGGCAGACGCTGCCCGTCGCGGCACGAGCACGGGGAGAACGGTCATGGGGGACGCAGCGGACGTCAGGGTGGCGGCCATCGCCAGTCTCACACCCCTCGAAGAACTCGACAGCGACCCGTTCCTCGTGGACACCCGCAGCCAGCACGACATGTGTGCCCGCTGGGCCGCCGACAAGGGCTACGTCGTCACCCGGCAGCTCCGCTTCTACGGGCTGCGCCCCGACCACCACGCCCTGTGGACCGATGTCGAGAGCGGCGACGTCGAGGTGTTCGTCGCCGCCAACGACCGGGTGCTGGCCCGCGCTCTCACCTCGGTGCCCGAGTTCGCCGCGGAGTGCGAGCGGCGCGGTGTGCGCCTGGAGATCGTGGGACTGGACGAGCCGCCGTACAACGCCGGTAGGAAAGCGAGCGTGCACCGCAGGCTCTCCATGCCCACCGCCGGCTACGACGGCTGCTGACCGCCCCGGCCGCCGTCGGAGCGGGGGCCCGCCGTGCGCCTGTGAAAGGCTGGGGGCAGGGCCCGGAACGGCGGGGCCCGGACGTGAGGTGGGTGCGGCGTGGGTGACGGGCGATGGCGAACAGCCGGCAACGCCCTGGTGAGAGTGGTCGTGGTGTGGGCGGTCTCGACGCTCACGATGCTGGTGCTCGCCGGGATCCTTCCGGACTTCCACATCCAGTCGGCGGACGGCGTGAGCACCACCAGGACCGCGTTCGCGGCGGCCTGGGGCGCCGGCGCGTTCGGCCTCCTCTCCGCCCTGGTCTGGCCCGTTCTGGTACGGGCGCTGCTCATCGTGCCCGCACTCGTCCTCGGACTCCTCGTCTTCTTCCTCAACGGTTCCCTGCTGCTGCTCGCCCTGCGGCTCATCCCGGACGGGCGCGGCGCCGCGGACCCGCAGACCGCGGTCGTCGTCGCGGCCGTCATGTCCGCGGTCGCCTCCGCGACCTCCACGGCGCTCGCCGTCCGCGACGACAACGCCTACCGGCGACGCCTGTCCCGGCTCGCCGACCGGCGGCGACGACGCAGCGGAGCGCCGGGCGGCCGCTGCGGACCGCCGGGCGCCGTCTTCATCCAGCTCGACGGCGTCGGCCACGACGTGCTCGCCCGGGCCGCCGCCACCGGCCTGATGCCGACCGTCGCGCATTGGCTCGCGCGCGAGGAGGGGCACCGGCTCACCCCCTGGCGCACCGACTGGTCCAGCCAGACCGGCGCCAGCCAACTCGCCATCCTGCACGGCAGCAACCATGACGTCCCCGCCTTCCGCTGGTACGAGAAGGAGACCGGCGACGTGATGGTCTCCAGCCGGCCCGCGAGCGCCCTCGAACTCCAGCGCAGGGCCATCGCCCGCACGCACGACGGCGGACTGCTCACGGTCGACGGGGCCAGCCGCGGCAATCTCTTCAGCGGCGGCGCCGACCAACTGGCGCTGGTCCTGTCCATGGCGGCCCGGCTCGGCAAGGGCCGCCGCTCGCGGGCCGGCTACTTCGCCTACTTCTCCGACCCGGCCAACGCCGTGCGCACCGCGCTGTCCTTCGTCGCCGAGGTCTGCCGAGAGATCGGCCAGTCGACGCGGGCCCGCGTCCGCAAGGACACGCCCCGGATCAAGCGCGGCGGGCTCTACCCCTTCATCCGCGCCTTCGCGACCGTCGTCGAACGCGATGTGGTGGTCGCCGCGGTCATGGGGGACATGTTCGCCGGGCGCACCGCCGTCTACGCCGACCTCGTCGCCTACGACGAGGTCGCCCACCACTCCGGACCGCACAGCCGGGACGCCGAGAAGGTGCTCGCCCGGCTGGACCGCTCGCTCGCCCTGATCGCGAAGGTCGCCGAGCACACTCCGCGCCGGTACCGGATCGTGGTCCTCTCCGACCACGGCCAGAGCCCCGGGGAGACCTTCGCCGGGGCGTACGGGCTGACGCTCAAGGACCTGGTGCGGGCGGGCTGCGGGCTGCCCGTGTCCCGGCGGGCGCAGCGCACCCGCAGCGGTTCGGAGGCGCGCGACGCGGTACGGACCGCCCTGCACCGGCGGCCGGTCGAGGCGGGGGAGGCGGAGCACCGCGCGAAACCGTCCGACCCGGTGGTGCTCGCCTCCGGCAACCTCGGGCTGATCTCCTTCCCCGACATCGAGGGACGCGCCTCGCGCGAACAGCTCGACCGGTGCCATCCCGCGCTGCTCGGCACCCTCGCCAATCACCCCGGCATCGGCTTCCTGCTGGTCCGCAGCGAGCGGCACGGCTCGGTCGTGCTGGGCCGCGACGGTGCCGAGATCCCGGTGGCGGAGCTGCGGGACGGGCAGGGGCCGCTGGCCCCGTTCGGCCCGGGCGCGGCGGATGCGGTGCGCCGCACCGACACCTTTCCGCACGTCGCGGACATCATGGTGAACTCCATGTACGACACCGGCACGGGGACCGTGCACGCCTTCGAGGAGCAGATCGGCTCGCACGGAGGACTGGGTGGTGAGCAGTCCCGGCCGTTCCTGCTGTGGCCGGCGGAGCTGTCTGCGCCCGCGGCACGGGGTGCCGAGCCGGTGGGCGCGGAGCAGGTGCACCAGGTGCTCCGGCGCTGGCTGCGGGAGTGCTCGGGGCCGCAGGTACCGCTCGCCGCGCAGGGCGCGGCGGACGGCGCCGTGAGGACGGGCGCGCACGACGGGACCGGGCGCGCCGACGAGGCGGACGGAGCGGTTCCGGCAGCCGACTGAGCCGCGCCTCCGCCGGTCGGGACGGCGTTGTCAGTGGTGGACGGCAGGATGTGGGCCATGACGAACTCAGCTGTTGTGCTCGCCGATGCCGCCGCCTACGCTGCCGCGGTCGAAGAGGCGTCGCGGGCCGCCGCCGCGTACTACGCCACGGGCGAGAGCACGCTCGACGACGACGCGTACGACCGGCTGGCCCGGGGGATCGCCGCCTACGAGGCGGACCACCCGCAGGAGGTCCTGGACGCCTCGCCGACCGGCAAGGTGGCGGGCGGCGCGGCGAGCGGGGACGTCCCGCACACGGTGCCGATGCTCTCCCTGGACAACGTCTTCTCGGCCGAGCAGTTCGCCGCCTGGACGGCGTCCCTGGAGCGCCGCATAGGCCGACCGGTCGCGGCGTGGAGCGTGGAGCCGAAGCTCGACGGCCTGGCGGTAGCCGCCCGCTACCGGGCGGGTCGTCTGGAGCAGCTGATCACCCGCGGCGACGGCACCGCCGGTGAGGACGTGTCGCACGCGATCGGCACCGTGGTCGGGCTCCCCGAGCAGCTCGCCGAGCCGGTGACGATCGAGATGCGCGGCGAGATCCTCATGACGAACGAGCAGTTCGAGCGGGCCAACACCGTGCGCACCGAGCACGGCGGCACGCCGTTCGCCAATCCGAGGAACGGCGCGGCGGGCACGCTGCGCGCCAAGGACCGGGCGTACACGGTGGAGATGACGTTCTTCGCCTACGGCGCCCTGCCGCTGCCCGAGTCCGGCGCCCTGTCCGACACCCTCGACGACCTTCCGCACAGCGAGGTCCTCGCCCGCGTCGCCGCCCTCGGCATCCACACCGCGGCGGACACGGACGTGGAGCCGCGCACCCTCGCCACGGTGGAGGAGGTGCAGACCCGGGTCGAGGAGATCGCCGCGCTGCGTGCCTCGCTGCCGTTCGGCATCGACGGCATCGTGATCAAGGCCGATCTCGCCGCCGACCGGCGAGAGGCGGGCTCCGGGAGCAGGGCGCCCCGCTGGGCCATCGCGTACAAGCTCCCGGCCGTCGAGAAGGTCACCCGGCTCCTCGCCGTCGAATGGAACGTCGGCCGGACCGGCATCATCGCGCCCCGCGCCGTGCTGGAGCCGGTCGAGATCGACGGTTCGACCGTCAGCTATGCCACGCTGCACAACCCGGCCGACATCACCCGCCGCGATCTGCGGCTGGGCGACCGCGTCATGGTCTACAAGGCGGGCGACATCATCCCCCGGATCGAGGCCCCCGTCGCCCATCTGCGCACCGGCGACGAGCAGCCCGTCGTCTTCCCCGAGGCGTGCCCGCAGTGCGGCTCGGAGATCGACACCAGCGAGCAGCGCTGGCGCTGCGTCCGGGGCCGGGACTGCCGCCTCGTCGCCTCCATCTCGTATGCGGCGGGCCGCGACCAGCTCGACATCGAGGGCCTCGGCGCGACCCGCGTCGTCCAGCTCGTCGACGCCGGTCTGGTGACCGATTTCGCCGACCTCTTCACGCTCGACCGGGAGCAGTTGCTCGGCCTGGAACGGATGGGCGAGACGAGCACGGACAATCTCCTCGCCGCCATCGACTCGGCCCGGACCCAGCCGCTCTCCCGGGTGTTCTGCGCGCTGGGGGTGCGCGGCACCGGGCGCTCCATGTCGCGGCGGATCGCCCGGTACTTCGCGGAGATGGACCGGATCAGGGCCGCCGACGCCGAGGAGCTCCAGCGGGTCGACGGCATCGGCAAGGAGAAGGCCGCGGGCGTCGTCGCGGAACTCGCCGAGCTGGCACCGCTCATCGAGAAGCTGGTGGCCGCGGGGGTCAACATGACGGAGCCCGGAGCGACACCGCCGCCCGCACCCGGCGAGGAGCCCGCAAAGACCGCTGCCGAGGCCGGGGGCGCCGGGCTGCCGTTGGACGGCATGACCGTCGTGGTCACCGGTGCGATGACCGGCGTGCTGGAGAAGCTGTCCCGCAACCAGATGAACGAACTGATCGAGCGGGCCGGCGGGAAGTCGTCGTCCAGTGTCTCCAAGCGGACCACGCTCCTGGTGGCCGGGGAGAAGGCCGGTTCCAAGCGGACCAAGGCCGAGGATCTCGGCGTCCGGATAGCCGCGCCGGACGAGTTCGCCGAACTGATCGCCGATTTCCTGCCGTCGGAGGTGTGACGCACCACCGCTCACGTACGACGTCCCAGCCCTTCGATTTTGCTTGAGAGTGGCTTTCTTTGCCTCTCTATTGCATAGTGAGGGCTCGGCCATGCCTCGCTATCAGCAGGTCCATGGGGTGGTTCAACGGCTGCTTCGGCGGACCGGGGGAGGGACGATGCGTTCGCTGTACGACGGACCGCGGCCCGGCCGGTCGGCCCGCCGGGAGAACCCCGGCGCCGTCCGTGGTATCGCGCTCGACCTCGGCAGCTCGTGGACCCGCGCCTGGATCCCCGGGCACGGCGTCGTCGCCGAAACAGCAGCCTGCTACGGCCCCGACGACCGGCCGGGGCAGCCGCGCCCGGTCCGGCGGGGCCGCGTCGTCGACCCGGTGTCCTGCGGGCGGCTGCTCGGCCGAATCGCCGACACGGCGCTGGGCGCGGACCGCGGTGACACCGTGATCGTGCTCAGCCACCCCGTGCTCGCCGGCGCCGAGCACCGCGCCGCCGCGAAGGAGGCGGTCGCCGCCGCGCTCGGACCGACACGGGTCATCGCGCTGGACAGCGCGCGGGCCGCGGCCGCGGGTGCCGCACCGCGGGAGGGCGGCCCCCTGCTCGTCGTCGACATCGGGGCCGAGCTGACGGAGGCGACCCTCCTGGTCGACGGGCGGGTCCGTGACGCCCGCCAGACCGAGACCGGACTCAGTGACCTGGCCCCCTCGGAGCCGCCCACCACCGTCGTCCGCACCGTCCTCGACATGATCATGGCGATGTGGAAGCAGGATCGGCACGGTGCCGTCCTGGGAGCGCTGCGCAAGGGCCCGCTGCTCGCGGGCGGCGGTGCCGCACGCCCGGACATCACCAACCGGGTCGCGCTCCGCCTCGGTGTTCCGGTACGGCTCAGCGAGGACCCGGCGACCGCGGTCGTGCGCGGTGCCGGACTTGTCCTCGGCTCGGTGCTCCACACGTCGGCCCCGGCACTGCCCGGCCGGCAGAGGTGACCCCCCTCCCGGGGACGCCTCCCGGGAACGCGCCCCCCGGGGCACGGCCGGAGGCCAGCCCCGGCGCCGTGCGGGTGGCCCGTCGGGCGCTCGCAGCCCTCCTGCTGACCGTGCTCGCCGTCGTCGGCGGTGCGCCCGCGGCCGTCGGCGACCGGCCCGTCGCGGGCCCGCTCGCCGGAGCGCCGTCCTCGGCCGCGTACCCGCCCGGTTCCCGCCGGCCGACCCCGCACACCGACCGAACCGCCCGCACGGCCCCCGTCCACGACTCCCGCCGCGGCCGCACGGCCGTGGCGACCGACGGCCACCGGCCCGCGCCCGCGACCGGGCCCCGACCGGAGCCGAGGGCCGGCGCCGACCACGTGCGCATCCCGCACCAGATCCCGCCACCCGGTCCCGAGGCGCTGCTGCCCGGTGCACCGGCTCTCCGGGCCCCCTGCCTCCTGCCGCGACCGGCGCCCGCCGGACCCGCGCGCACCACCGACCGCCTCCGCACCGCACTCCCCGGGGTGCGCGGGCCTCCGGGAATGCCCGTCCACCGGTCATCCGCACCGGTTCCGACACCGGACCGTCCACCGGTCCCTTCCCGCTGACCCGCCGCTCCGTCCTCGCCGAACCGAGGGCGCCCGGCGCTCCCTCGGAGGAATCCATGACTCGCGCCACCACGGTGCGAGCGGTTCTGGCTGCCGCCGTGCTGCTCGTTTCCGTGCTCATCTCGCTGAACATGTCGCCAAGACTTGGCCTCGACCTTCAGGGCGGCACCCGAATGGTGCTCCAGGCCAAGGACTCGGACACCGCGAAGGCGGACCGGGAGAGCACCGACCGCACCCTTGAGGTGCTCCGCCAGCGCATCGACTCGCTCGGCGTCGCCGAACCCACCCTCACCCGTTCCGGCGAGGACCGGATCATCGTCGAGCTCCCGGACGTCCAGGACCCGCGCAAGGCCGCCGAGGTGATCGGCAAGACCGCCCAGCTCAGCTTCCACGCCGTCCGGGGACCGGGCGCGCAGACCGACGAGGGCGGCACGGCCGATGGCGGCGCCGGGAAGCCCGCCACGGGGGAGCCCGCGACCGGGAAGCCCGCGGAGCCGGAGCCCGGTGAGAAGAAGGCCGGTGAGAAGAAGCCCGAAGACGCGAAGCCCGACGAGCCGAAGGCCGATGTACCGGAGCCCGGTGAGAAGAAGGCCGACGACGGACCGACGCTCCCCGATGAGCAGGGCCGCCCGCTCGACCTCGGCCCGGCCCGGCTGTCGGGTGCGGGAGTCAAGGCTGCCACGGCCACGTTCGACGCTCAGCAGGGTGCCGGCTGGACCGTCTCGCTCGACTTCCACAAGAAGGCGGGACGGGACTGGACCCAACTGACCGGCGAGGCCGCCTGCCATCCGGCGCAGGACGAGCGGCGCCGCGTCGCGATCGTCCTCGACCAGCAGATCATCTCCTCGCCGCAGGTGTCCCCGTCCGTCGGCTGTGGTGTGGGCCTGCCGTCCGGGTCCACCCAGATCACCGGCTCCTTCAGCGCCGACGAGGCCCGGGAACTCGCCCTGCTCATCGAAGGCGGCGCACTTCCGCTCCCCGTCGAGATCGTCGAGCAGCGCACCGTCGGCCCGACACTCGGTGCCGAGGCCATCGACGCCAGCGCCCGGGCCGCCCTCATCGGTGCCGCCGCCACCGCGCTGTTCATCATCATCGTCTACCGGCTGTTCGGCGCGCTGGCGGCCGTCGCGCTCGCCGCCTACGGCCTCATCTCCTACGCCGCCCTGGTCGCCCTCGGCGTCACCCTCACCCTTCCCGGTCTCGCCGGGTTCGTCCTGGCCATCGGCATGGCGGTCGATGCCAACGTCCTGGTGTTCGAACGCGCCAGGGAGGAACACGAACAACGGCCGGGCCGTAGCCTGCGTTCCTCGCTGACCGCCGGATTCCGCGGCGCCTGGAGTGCCGTCGCCGACTCCAACGTCACGACGCTGATCGCGGCCGGCCTGCTCTTCTTCCTCGGTTCCGGGCCGGTGAAGGGCTTCGGTGTCACGCTCGCCATCGGTGTCATCGCCTCGATGTTCTCCGCGCTCGTCATCGCCCGGGCCCTCACCGAGATCGCCGCGGGTTCACGCCGCGTCAACGACTCTCCCGGTGTCAACGGCATCGCCAGCCCCGGCCGGGTGCGCACCTGGCTGGCCCGCCGGGATCCGCAACTGATGCGCTCCCCGCGCCGCTGGCTGCTGATCTCCACATCGTTGATCGTCGTGGCCGTCCTCGGCATCGTCGTACGCGGTGTCAATCTGGGCGTCGAGTTCACCGGTGGCCGGCTCGTCGAGTACTCCACGAGCCGTCCGGTCGACGTGGAGCGGGCCCGGACCGCCCTGGCGGACGCGGGCTTCGGCGACGCCGAGGTCACCACGGCGGGCGCCGGAGACCTCTCCGTACGCACCGGGAAGCTCGACAACGACGGCGAGCAGGCCCTGCGCGCCGCCCTCGCCGAGGAGGGCGGCAAGACCACCAAGGTCCGTGACGAACTCATCGGTCCCAGCCTCGGCGACGAATTGCGGCGCAACGCCCTGATCGCCCTCGCCATCGCCGTCCTCGTGCAACTTGCCTACCTGGTGGTGCGGTTCCGCTGGACGTTCGCCGTGGGCTCGGTGGCGGCACTGGTCCACGACGTCATCATCCTGATCGGTGCCTTCGCCTGGCTCGGGCGCACCGTCGACGGCATCTTCCTCGCCGCTCTCCTCACCGTCATCGGGTACTCCGTCAACGACTCCGTGGTGGTCTTCGACCGGGTGCGGGAGCTGTGGGCGAAGTCCCGGCGGACCCCGGTCGCCACCATCGCCAACCGGGCCGTGCTCCAGACCGTGCCCCGGACGGTCAACACCGGGATGGGCGCCCTCTTCATCCTGGCCGCGCTGGCCGTGCTGGGCGGTGACTCCCTCGCGGACTTCGCGCTCGCCCTGCTGATCGGCATCTGCGTCGGAACGTACTCCTCGGTGATGACGGCGGTACCGGCCGCGCTCGTCCTGGAACGGAGCAGCAAGGCCCCGCCGCCTGCCCGGAAGCGGGCTCCGGGGCGCCGGTCCGGCACGCGCACGGCACGCCGGGATCCCGCCGACAACGGAGCACGCGTCTGAGGACGTTCCCGAGCCCCCGGCGCACCGGCCCACGGCATCCCCGGTGCGCGTCGGCGCACGGCGGACGGGACACACCATGGGGCGCGAAGGGGCGCCCGCACACCGGAAGCACGTGTGTGCGGGCGCCCCTCCGCCCATCGCTCCTCGTCGGGAACGCCTACCGGACGTCAGAGGACGAGGGAACGCAGATGATCGGCGGTGGCCCGGTCGGCGGGCAGGAACGTCTCGATGGCCAGCTCGGACACCGTCACGTCCATCGGCGTGTTGAACGTCGCGATGGAGGCGACGAACGAGAGCACCTGCCCGCCGTGCTCGATGCGCAGGGGCAACGCGAACGGCGGGGCGGACGACACCGCGGCGCCGTCGTCCCCCTCACCCGGCCCGGGGTCCGCGGCCCGGACGCGGCGTTCCGGTGACGGGTAGCCCGCGACCTCCTCGTACAGCGCGCGCAGCTCCGCGGATCGGGCCAGCGCGATCTGACGGCGCATCTGCGCGAGGAGGTCGGCCCGCCACTCCCGGAGGTTGTGGATGCGCGGGGCCAGGCCCTCCGGGTGGAGAGTCAGCCGCATCGCGTTCGTCGGAGGCACCAGCAGATGCTCCGCGACCCCTTCCAGCAGGCTCGCGATCCCCCGATTGGCCGCCACCACGTCGTACATCCCGTCGACGACGAGCGCCGGATAGGGCTCGTATCCCCGAAGCAGCCGTTCCATCCCCTCGCGCAGGGCGTCCAGTGCGGGGTCGTCGAGTGCGGTCTGCGCGTACCGCGGAGCGTAACCGGCCACCACCAGCAGGGCATTGCGCTCCCTGACCGGAACGTCGAGCTGCTCCGCCAGCCGCAGGATCATCTCCTCGCTGGGGCGGGAGCGGCCCGTCTCGATGAACGAGATGTGCCGGGCGGACGAGTCGGCGCGGAGTGCCAGTTCCAGCTGGCTGATCCGCCGTCGCTCCCGCCAGCCGCGCAGCAGCGGCCCTACCCCCGTGTCACTCGCGACAGTCGTCATACCCAGACCGTAACGTCACCGGCACCGCCGACCGGAACCGATCGCTCGTGAGGGAGCCGCCGCATGCCCGCCGAACCACTGTCGCGACAGGAGATCGAGGACCGTCTGGGGGATCTGCCCGGCTGGACGCTCGACGGGGACAGAATCACCTGCACCTACCGCCTGCGCTCGCACTTCGCCGCCGCCGGACTGACCATGCACGTGGCGCAGATCCAGGACGAACTGAATCACCACTCGGATCTGACGCTCGGGTACAACACCGTCACCCTGTCCGTGAACACGCACGACGCGGGCGGCGTGGTCACCGAGTACGACCTGAACCTCGCCGCACGGGTGGCGGCGATCGCCGCCGGACACGGCGTGCGGTAGCCCACGGGCCCGGCGCGGCACCCGGACGACCGGGCACGCGGGCGCCGCACCGGCGCATGGGACCGGTGCGGGTGTCGCGTCGGCGCATGGGACCGGTGCGGGTGTCGCGCCGGTCGTGCGGCGGCGCGTCATCGTGCCGGACCGAATCCGGGGTTCACGGCGAGCCAGTCCGCGTAGTTCCTGCTGCGCTCCACGGCGTCCGCGTACGCCGCCAGGGCGTGCCCGCTCACCGTCCCGGCCGCCGACACGGCCGCGGCGGAGCGGGGGTGCCAGCCGAGCAGGTGACGCCAGCTCAACGGCGAACCCGCGAGCGGCCGGGTCACCAGCCCCGGTGTGGGCGGGAAGGTGGCCCGGCACAGCCCGACCGCGCGTCCCACCTGGACCAGATGGACGACGGATGCCGTGTCCGCCTCGTACACCGATGCCGGGCTGAACCCCGCCCGTGCGCACGCGCCGATGAAGCAATCGGCGAAACAGCCCTCGCCGGGCACGTCCGCCCAGCACTCGTCGGCGAGATCGGCGAGGTCCAGTTCCCGCACGGCCGCGAGCGGGTGGGTGTCCGGCAGCATCACGAAGACCGGATCGACCCCGATCACCTGCCAGGTCAACCGCTCGCCGGCGGGCGGCGGGCTGTCCCCGCAGGTCCCGATGAGGGCGAAGTCGAGCCGCCCGTCGACGAGTTGGGTGGAGATCTCGCCGACCGACCACGAGGTGTACGTCGACACCGGCGCCGTCGGGTGCGCGGTGACCAGACGGTCGACCAGGCCGCCCAGCAGCGGGCCGTGCGTGCCGCCGAGACGGAAGCGCTCCATCGTCCCGCAGGCGTTGGCGAAGCGCACCGCCTCCTGCTGGAGCTCGCTGACCGCGGGCAGGACCACCCGTGCCCGTTCGAGCACCAGCTCACCGAGGAGCGTGGGCCGGGCACCGGTGTGGTCGCGCTCGAACAGCGGGCCGCCGAGCGCCTTCTCGATCCGCCTCAGTTGCGCGCTCAGCGCGGGTTGGGCAAGCCCGAGGGTCGCGGCGGCCTTCGTCAGGCTGCCGGTGTCGGCTATGGCACGTACGGTTCTCAGATGGCGCAACTCCAGCTCCATAAACGCAAGTTATGGGTCCGATGGCCTACCGGCAATATGCTGTCGTCCCATCGGTGTCGAACCGGCTCCGTCCTGGACATGGTCGAGCGCGGTCGGGCCGGTGGCGCGGGAGTCCGGCCGCGGCGCATCCTCCGTGTTCGGTACCGCCTTCGAACGGTGCGCGGGGGCAGTTCCCGGGAGCACCGGAGCGGCGACTTGCCGGAACGGCAATGCAGCTTGCCGAGGCAATGATGTGTGGTGAGGCTGTCCCCATGAACCGGAACAACGACCGCCACCACACCACCGCGCGCGACGCGCAGCACGCGCACCACGGCCCCGCGCACGGTCATCGGCACACCGACACCGACATCGACTGGGATGCCATGGCCCCGCTGCTGGAGCGGGAGGCCGAGCTGGGCCGCCCGCAGTACGAGGAGGCGGCCCGCTGGATCGCCGGTCTCCGCGAGGCCCACGAGGTGCGCCGGGTGCTCGACATCGGCAGTGGACCCGGTGTCATCACCTGCCTGCTCGCCGAGGTGTTCCCGGAGGCGGAGGTCGTCGCCGTCGACGGAACCGAGGCCCTGCTGGAGCGCGCCCGTGCCCGCGCCGAACGACTCGGTCTCGGCGGCCGTGTCCGCACGCTGCGGGCCGACATCCCCGATGACCTCGAACTGCTGGGCGGGGCCGATCTGATCTGGGCGGGCAACTCCCTGCACCACATGGGCGACCAACGCGCAGTCCTCGCCGGGTTCGCGGAGTCGCTGCGTCCGGGCGGGACGGTGGCGCTCGTCGAGGGCGGACTGCCGTCGCGTCAACTGCCGCGCGACATCGGCATCGGGCGGCCCGGGCTGGAGGACAGGCTGGACGCGATCAGGGCCGACTGGTTCGATTCCATGCGGGCGTCACTGCCCGGATCCACGCGCGAGACCGAGGACTGGAGGGCCCTGATCGCCGCGGCCGGGCTGGAACCGCAGGGCACCCGCAGCTTCCTGCTCGACCTCCCGGCACCGCTCTCCGAGCCGGCCCGGGAACAGGTCATCGCCGAGTTCACGCGGCGGCGCCAGTCCTTCGAGGACGTTCTGACGGCGGAGGACATCGCGGTGCTCGACCGGCTGCTCGACCCCGAGGACCCGGCCGGGCTGCGCCTGCGCCCCGACGTCTTCCTGCTCATGGCCCGCACCGTCCACCTCGGCCGACGCGGCGAGGACCGCCGGGCGGGGCACTGAGGCGCCGAGGGCCGTTCCGGGATCCCCGGTGGGCGCCCGGTGACGGCCGCGGCTCCTCGCCGCGCCGTCAAAACGCCCGGCCGGGTCCCGTGCGCGGGCATTCCCGCGCCGTGCGACGCACCACATCCGACACCGCGCGCCGTTCCGCCACGGATGGCGGGACGGCCTGCTGGGGCGTGTCCTCGAACCGACGGTGCCCTGCCGGGGCCGGGCCCTGTGACGGGCCCGGCCCCGCGCAGTTGCGGCACCGCCGTGGGCTCCCGCCCCTGCGCGCGCACCCGCGCCGGATCGTCGAGGGCCGTCGGCATCCGAAGGCTCCGGACCGTTTCCGGGCGCGGCTGCTCAGTGGCGCCCAGGTCGCCCCGGCCGAGACCGGTCGCGCGTCGAACTGCCGGGGTTCGCACGGCTGACCCGTCAGCCGGTGCCCGAGGGCGAGACGGTGACGAACCGTCTCCAGCGGAACGTCGCGGCCGAAGGCATCGAGTCCCGCCGTCGCGGAAGCGGTATGGCCGCAGAACTGACAACCCGTCCGCCGCCGGTACCGCTCTCCCCGTCCGCCCTCCCGTCACCGCCCCGTGCCGCGCGTCGCCCCGCGCCCGTCCGCCCCGGAAGCGGGTGGCCGGCAGGTGGCCGCGCTGCGCGGAACGTGTCAAGGGAAGACACACTTCTGCCAGGGTGAGGAGGCGTCAGGAAGTCGCCTGTACAGGCTAATGGCACATCAATTGCCCTTCATATCAGGCAACTTGGCGATTCATTCCAGGATGCGGAAATGGCATTTGGCGTACCTTTTGTCCCTCTATCGGAGGCCTGGAGGGGGCCTCCAACGTGTCCGATATGACAGGTATGACAACCGTAAGTACGTTCGTCCTCGGGTCGACTGCTCAGCCGACCTCTCTGAGACAGGAGAAGCGACATGGTTACCCGTTCCACCATCGTTACTGCCGCCGTCGCGGCTGCTGCGGCCATGGCCGCCACTGGAATCACGTACGCCTCGGCTGCCACCGCCCAGCCGCTCCAGGCAGCCCCGGCCGTCCAGCAGGCCGCTCCCGTTTCGGCTCCCGACGGCGGCGACACCGGGAAGGGCAACGAGGGCAAGGGCAATGAGGGCAAGGGCAATGAGGGCAAGGGCAATGAGGGCAAGGGCTACGAGGGTGGGGGCTACGAGGAGCGTGGCTACGGTGGGGGTCGTGGTTACGAGCACGAGGGTCGAATCCACATCAACGAGCGGACGTACAGCGACGACCCGGGCGGCTGCATCACCGTGGTCAGTGGGCTCGGCGCCAAGAGCCTCAACATCCGCAACGAGAGCCGCCGGACGATCGAGGTCTTCCGCGGTGCCACCTGCGACAACGGCGCGCCCATCGCGATCGTCGGACCGCACAGCTCCAGCGACGGCGTCTTCCCGGGCCGCGTCAAGGGCGGCGTGTGCGTGGAGAACGGCGTGGTCGGCAGCTTCCGCGTGATCGAGCGGCACTTCGAGGGCCGGTGACCTGATCGGTTCGCCGGTCCGACACGGAACCCCGGCCCGCCGGAATCGGGCCGGGGTTCCGGTACGGGTGTCCGGGACCGGAGGCTTCCGGGACCGGACACCCACACGTGACATATACATCCACCTGCCCCGCCATATTAAAGCCGGACGGCGAGGCACTGCCAGCCGACCGGGACGGCCGCGTCGCACGCGGCCCCGGTCTCCGGCGCTCGGTCGTGGTCCCGGTCCGGGACCACGACCGCGGCGGCCGAACGTGGCGTCGGCGCGGCAGACGCCGCCCACGTCCCGGCCGCCAGGACCCGGCCGGATGCCCACCGGCCGGGGCGAGGGGAGCTCTGCCCCCTCGTGGTCCGCCCTGGCCCGGAAGGGTGAAATTCCGGGTGTCGGGGCCGTTCCTCCGCCGCCCCGGGCGTGCTCCCGTGTATCGGCGCTCCCGCAGCCGTTCGTGGCGCCATCGCTCCCGCGCCCGGGGCGGGGCCGCTGCCCGGTCGTGCGGTCCGTGACCCCGACGAGCCGGGACTGCGGGCGTCCGGCGGCGGAACCGCTCAGGCGCCGAGGTTGAACTCGCCGGGGTTGGGGCCGAGGCGCTTGCCCTCGTCCAGCGCGGCGACCGCGGCCAGGTCGTCGGCGTCCAGTTCGAAGCCGAACACGTCGAAGTTCTCCACGATCCGCGACGGTGTCACGGACTTCGGGATCACCACGTTGCCCGTCTGGATGTGCCAGCGGAGCACCACCTGGGCCGGTGTGCGGCCGTGCTTCTGCGCGATCGCGACGATGGTCGGGACCTCCAGCAGTCCCTTGCCCTGCCCCAGCGGGGACCATGCCTCGGTCGCGATGCCGTGCTCGGCGTGGAAGGCGCGCGACCCGGCCTGCTGGAGCTGCGGGTGGAGCTCGATCTGGTTGACGGCCGGCACCACGGACGTCTCGCCGAGCAGGCGCTCCAGGTGTTCCGGAAGGAAGTTCGAGACGCCGACGGCCTTCGCGCGGCCGTCGGAGAGGATCTTCTCGAACGCCTTGTACGTGTCGACGTACATGTCCTTCGCCGGTACCGGCCAGTGGATCAGGTACAGGTCCACGTAGTCCGTGCCCAGCTTGTCGAGCGAGGCGTCGAAGGCGCGCAGGGTGGCGTCGTACCCCTGCTCGGTGTTCCACAGCTTCGTCGTGATGAAGAGTTCCTCGCGGGCGACCCCGGAGGCCGCAACGGCCCGGCCGGTGCCCTTCTCGTTCTCGTAGATCGCGGCGGTGTCGATGCTCCGGTATCCGGCCTCGATGGCGGTCGCGACCGCCTTCGCGGCCTCGTCGTCCGGCACCTGCCAGACACCGAAACCGAGCTGGGGCATCTCGACGCCGTTGTTGAGGGTGATGGAGGGGACCTTGGTCACGGGGGGTCGATCCTTACGTCGTCGGTTGGGATTCTCATGGTCAACGATCACGACCGGCCGGGCATTCCCCGGGGACGGGTGTCCGCGACGGGCAACCCGTCCGGCCCGCGGCGGCGGGCCCCGCCCTCATGTCCGGGCCGCGGGCCCTCCGCGAACCGGCCCCGGTCCGGACCGCACGTCGGCTCGATGTGTCCGAGCTGCCCGAAATCCTGCGAACTCACGTGCGGGTCCACATATTTGGGCCCGCGAGAGGCATTGACAGATCGCCCGTGAGGGAATCCCATGCATTGATGGTTAGGAACCTTTCCTAACGTGGATTCCCGAAGGGAGCATCTGTGCACGCAGACCGACCCCCACGTCGTGTCGCGGCCGTCCTCGCGGGGCTCAGCTGCCTGCTGCTGCCGCTGCTCGCCCATGTGCCCGGGGCGTCGGCCGTCACGGAGGGCGACGCCCCGGGCGCCGAGCCCCCGTCCGCCGCCGCGAAGGCCGCGGGCCCGGGGGCGATGGCCGCGGCCCCGTACGAGTACCTGGGCCGGGGCGACCCGCAGAAGCCGACCGGGGTGATGGCGGCGACGGGGCTGAAGTGGTTCACGCTCGCCTTCGTCCTCTCCGACGGCACCTGCAACCCGAAGTGGGACGGCACCCGGGCGTTGGCCGGAGGAAAGGACCAGGCCGCCATCGACGCCATCCGGGCGGCGGGCGGCGACGTCGTCGTGTCGGTCGGCGGCTGGAGCGGAAACAAGCTCGGCGAGAAGTGTTCCAGCGCCTCGGCGCTGGCCGGGGCGTACCAGAAGGTGATCGACGCCTACCACCTCAAGGCGCTGGACATCGACATCGAGGACACCGAGTTCTCGAAGGCCGCCGTGCGGCAGCGGGTGGTCGACGCCCTGAAGATCGTGAAGACGAAGAACCCGGGCATCGTGACGTACGTGACCATGGGAACCACCCCGTCCGGTCCCGATGCCGAGGGGAAGGACCTCATCGAGCGGGGTGCCGCGGCGGGGCTCGACAACGACGGCTGGGTCATCATGCCGTTCGACTTCGGCGGGCACAGCGGGACCATGGGCGCGGCGACGCTCAGCGCCCTCGACGGGCTGAAGACCGCGGTCGCGAGCGCCTACGGGTACGGCGACGACGCCGCCCACCGGCACATCGGTGTCTCCTCGATGAACGGGAGGACCGACGAGGCGGAGGAGACCGTCACCACCGCCGACTTCAGGAAGATCCTCGGGTACGCGCGACAGCACCATCTCGCGCGCTTCGCCTTCTGGTCCGTCAACCGCGACCGTGCCTGCGGCTCGGGCACCGACGCGGACGCCTGCAGCGGGGTGTCCCAGTCCCCGTACGAATTCACCAAGATCGTCGCCCAGTACCAGGGCTGAGGAGGTCCCATGCGCACCACCACCAAGAAGCTGACCACCGGTTCGGCCGCACTCGCCGCCGCCGGACTGCTGCTGCCCCTGCTCGCCACACCGTCCGCGACCGCGGCGGCCGGCGCCGCCGCGGGCCCCGCGGTGCCGTTCGGCAGCCACACCTTTCCGTACGCCGCCGGAACCCTGAAGCCGTCCGGCTCGCAGTCCTCCCTCGACCAGGCCGTGATCAAGGCCTACAACGCCTGGAAGTCCGCGTTCGTCAAGAAGAACTGCGGCAACGGCTGGTACGAGGTCGTCTCGCCGGACGCCGACCACCCGTACGTCGCCGAGGCCCAGGGCTACGGCATGGTCGTCACGGCCACGATGGCCGGGGCCGACCCGGACGCGAAGACCGTCTTCGACGGCATGGTGAAGTACGTGCTCGCGCATCCCTCGGCCAACAACTCCAACCTCCTGGCCGCCGAACAGAACTCCTCCTGCAAGAGCGTCGACGGCTCCGACTCGGCGACCGACGGCGACCTCGACGTGGCCTTCGGACTGCTGCTCGCCGACAAGCAGTGGGGTTCCTCCGGCACGTACAACTACAAGGACCTCGCGGTCAAGCGCATCAACGCCATCAAGAAGAGCGAGGTCAACCCGACCACCCACCTGATGCTGCTCGGCGACTGGTCGGACTCGGGGGAGGAGCACTACTGGATGACCCGGTCCTCGGACTGGATGATCGACCACTTCCGCGCCTTCAAGAAGGCCACCGGCGACAGCGCCTGGGACACCATCCGCTCGGCCCACCAGAAACTGATCACCAATCAGCAGTCCAAGTACGCGGCCAGCACCGGCCTGTTGGCGGACTTCGTCGTCAATACCAACGGGACCGCCAAGCCGGCCAACGGCGAGGTGCTGGAAGGCCCCAACGACGGCGACTACGCCTGGAACGCCTGCCGCGACCCGTGGCGCATCGGCGCCGACGCCGTCACCAGCGGGGATTCCGCGTCGCTCGCCTCCGCACGCAAGCTGAACTCCTGGATCAAGTCCAAGACGGGCGGCGACCCCAACAAGATCGTCAGCGGCTACCGCCTCAACGGCGGCGCGTTCGACAGCGGCCACGACATGGCGTTCACCGCCCCGTTCGTCGTGACCGCGCTCACCGATTCCGGTTCGCAGGCATGGCTCGACGCGCTCTGGAAGAAGATCGCCGGCACCTCGATCGACCCGGACCTCTACTACGGCGGGAGCGTACAGCTCCAGTCGATGATCGTCGCGTCCGGCAACTACTGGGTTCCGTGACGGGGGTTCGGATGCAGGTCGCAACGCTCACCATGAAACGGAGCACGACGGCGGCCCTCGCGGCGATGCTGCTCTGCGCCGCATCGGTGCAGGCGGCACCGGGGTCCGCCGCCGCGGCAGCCACGCGGTACGAGGCGGAGTCCGCGACGATCGTCCGGGGCGCCGCCGAATCCAACCACTCCGGCTACTCCGGCACCGGCTTCGTCAACGGCGACAATGTCGTGGGCAGTTACGTGGAATTCGCCGTCGACGCAGCCGCAGCGGGGACCGGGCGGATCGCCGTGCGGTACTCCAACGGCACGGACGCGGCCCGGCCCGCGGACATCGCCGTGGGCGGCAAGGTCGTCTCCGCCGCCCACGCCTTCGAGGGCACCGCCGACTGGAACACCTGGGCCACCTTCACCGTCACCGCCCCGCTGGCGGCGGGCAGCAACAAGGTCCGGCTCACGTCCACGTCGGCCGACGGGCTGCCCAACCTCGACTACATCGACGTCACGGTCACCGCGCCGGACGCCGTACCGCCCACCGCCCCCGGAACCCCGTCCGCGTCGGGCCTCACCGCGAACGGCGTCACCCTCAACTGGGGCGCGGCCACGGACGACACTGCCGTCACCGCCTACGACATACGCAGCGGCGACACCGTGCTCACGACCGTGACCGGCACCCCGCCCGCCACCAAGGCCACCCTCACCGGCCTCGCCTGCGCCAGTCCGTACACCCTCGACGTCGTCGCCCGCGACGCGGCGGGCAACGCCTCGCCCCCCAGCAAGGCGGTCACCTTCACCACCCCGGCCTGCACCGCGGACGGAGGCGTCCCCTCCGAGATCACTGCCTTCTCCACCGGCTGGACCATCCCGTGGGGCATCCACTGGATGCCCGACAGCAAGACCGCCCTGGTGACCGAGCGGGACAGCTTCAAGGTCTTCCGGGTCACCCCCGACGGCACCAGGACCCAGGTCGGCACCGTGCCGAACGCCGTCACCACCGGCGGCGAGGGCGGCCTGCTCGGCGTCGCCGTCGACCCCGAGTGGTCCACGAACCACTACGTCTACTTCATGCACACGGCGTCCGAGGGCAACCGCGTCGCCCGCATGACGTACGACGGCAGTTCGCTCACCGGCTACAAGGTCCTGCTCCAGGGGATCAAGAAGAACAAGTACCACAACGGCGGACGCCTCGCCTTCGGCCCGGACGGCTACCTGTACGCGTCGACCGGCGAGGCCCAGGACCGCGACCTCGCCCAGGACAAGAACTCGCTGAACGGCAAGATCCTGCGGATGACCAGGGACGGCAAGGCGGCCCCCGGCAACCCGTTCGGCACCTACGTCTACAGCTACGGTCACCGCAATCCGCAGGGCCTCGCCTTCGACCGCAACGGACGCCTGTGGGAGGCCGAGTTCGGCGACAGCTCCAAGGACGAACTCAACCTCATCCAGCCGGGCAAGAACTACGGCTGGCCGATCTGCGAGGGCAGTTGCTCCACCGCCGGGATGACCAACCCGAAGATGACCTGGAAGGTCTCGGAGGCGTCGCCCAGCGGGATCGCCATCGTCCGCAACGTCATCTACATGGCCGCGCTGAGGGGCGAACGGCTCTGGCGGGTGCCCATCGACGGCGACACCGGGAACCTCGGCACGCCCACCGCCCACTACGTCGGGTCCTACGGCAGGCTGCGCACCGTCACCACGGTGCCCGGCCGGGACGAGCTGTGGTTGTCCACCACCAACTGCGACAACAACGGAAAGGAACCGGCCGGCGCGGACAAGCTGTTCCGCGTCTCGATCACCTAAGGCTGTCCCGTAATCCGTGGTGGAGCGGTGCGCGGCGTCAGATGTGGTGCATCGCAAGGCGGAGGGGCGTCCGCATACTGGATGTATGCGGACGTTCCGACAACGCGGCGAGGTGCCGCAGCTGTCGTCGCGCGCCCGCCAGGGATTACGGGACAGCCCTTGGCACCGCGGCGCACCGCCGGGGCACGGCAACGCGAAGCCCTGCCCCGGCGGTACGCGCGTCTCAGCGGTACAGGGCGTCGACCTCCGCCGCGTACGCCGCCTCGATCGCCCTGCGCTTCAACTTGAGCGACGGGGTGAGCAGCCCGTGCTCCTCGCCGAACGGATGCGCCAGGATCCGGAACGTGCGGATCGACTCGGCCTGGGACACCGCGGTGTTGGCGGCCACCACCGCGCGCCGGATCTCCGTCTCCAGGTCCGGGTCGCGCACCAGTTCCTCCGGTCGCATCGCGGGCCGCCCCTGCATGGCGAGCCAGTGCTCCACCGCCTCCTGGTCGATCGTGACCAGGGCCGCGATGTACGGCCGGTCGTTGCCCACCACCAGGCACTGCGCGATCAGCGGATGGGAGCGGACGCGCTCCTCCAGACCGGCCGGCGACACGCTCTTGCCGCCCGACGTCACCAGGATCTCCTTCTTCCGCCCGGTGAGCGTCAGATAGCCGTCCTCGTCGAGCGCTCCCAGATCCCCCGTGGCCAGCCAGCCCTCGCGCAGCACCGCCGCGGTGGCCTCCGGGGCGCCGAGGTAGCCCGCGAACACGTGGGCGCCGTGCAGCCACACCTCGCCGTCCTCCGCGATGTGCACCGAGGTGCCGGGAATCGGCAGCCCGACGGTGCCGTACCGGGGGCGCTCGGGCGGATTGGCGGTGGCCGCCGCGGTCGTCTCGGTCAGCCCGTACCCCTCGTACACGGTGACGCCCGCGCCCTCGAAGAACAGCCCCAGCCGCCGCGCCATCCCGGAACCGCCGGACATGGCGTGCCGGATCCGGCCGCCCATCGCCTCGCGCACCTTCCGGTACACGACCTTGTCGAAGAACTGGTGCTGCACGCGCAACCCGGCCGAGGGTCCCGGCCCCGTGCCGAACGCCTTCGCCTCCGCCGCCTCCGCGTACGCGACGGCCACCTCCACCGCCTTGTCGAACGGCCCGGCCCGGCCCTCGGCCTCCGCCCTGCGGCGGGCGGCATCGAAGACCTTCTCGAAGACGTACGGCACCGCCAGGACGAACGTCGGCCGGAACGAGACGAGATCGGGCATCAGTGCCTTCGCCGACAGGTGCGGCTGGTGCCCCAGCTTCACCCGGCCCCGGATCGTCGCGACCTCGACCATGCGTCCGAAGACGTGCGCCAGTGGAAGGAAGAGCAGCGTCGATGCCTCGTCACCCGGCCGGGAGCGGAAGACCGACTCGAAGCGGGAGGCCATGGTGTCCGTCTCGAACATGAAGTTGGCATGCGTGAGCACGCAGCCCTTGGGGCGTCCCGTGGTCCCGGAGGTGTAGATGACCGTCGCCACCGAATCGGGCGTCACCGCGCGGCGGTGACGGTGCACCACCTCGTCCTCGACCCGGACGCCCGCGTCGACGAGTTCGGCCACCGCATCCGCGTCGAGCTGCCAGAGCCGTTTGACGCCGGGCAGCCGGTCGATCACCGATGCGACCGTCATCGCGTGGTCCTCGTGCTCGACCACGACCGCGGACACGTCCGCGTCGTGCAGCATCCAGCGGACCTGCTCGGCCGAGGAGGTCGGATACACCGGCACGGACTGGGCGCCCACCGACCACAGCGCGAAGTCGAAGAGCGTCCACTCGTAGCGGGTGCGCGACATCAGGGCCACCCGGTCGCCGAACCTGACGCCGTGCGCGATCAGCCCCCTGGCGAGCGCCAGCACCTCGTCCCGGAAGTCCGCGGCGGTGACGTCCCGCCAGTTCCCGTCGGCGTCCTTGCGGCCGAGGGCGACCCGGTGCGGATCCTCCTCGGCGTAGTCGAACACCACGTCGGCCAGCCCGCCCACGAGGGGCGCCGCCGCCATGGGTGGGACAGTGAAATCGCGCAATGACCTGCTCCTCGTGGCGCTCCGCACGGCGTCGTGACGCTACCCCACCGGATGGCGCGGCGGGAGGGGCCCGAACCGGTGGACAACGTGGCATATGCACAGGTGAGTCGCCGAAATCCGGCCAGATGGGCAGGGGGAGGGCGCGGGTGGCACACCGGCGCAACGGGCCCGCGCCCGAATCTCCACCGAATCTGTACGCCGCGATCACGCGGGTTCGGGGCGGATGCGGCGCATGCGACGGGTGTGGTGGATACGGCGGATGTCTGGGGGCTGGTCCCGCTCGGGCGCGAAGCGTCCGGCGCGGCCCGAGTCAGCCCGCGTCCCCGCCGAGGATCGCGCCGCTCGCGTCGGCACCGCGGAGCAGCCGGTCGGCGCCCGTCAGGATCGCCGCCGCCAGGGCGTCCGCGGCCTCCTGCGACCGGCCGCGGTGGCGGCCGTGCAGCAGCACGAAGTCCACATCGCCCAGATCGGGCAGGCCGGACCGGGGCGGCAGCGGCATCAGGCCGGGCGGGACCATGCCGCGGCTGTGTGCCATCACGCCGAGTCCGGCCCGCGCCGCCGCGACGAGTCCGCTGAGGCTCGTGCTCGTACAGGCGATCCGCCAGGGCCTGCCGTGCTCCTCCAGAACCTCCAGGGCGCGGGCCCGGGTGATGCCGGGCGGCGGGAAGAGCACCAGCGGAACCGGGCGGTCCGGATCGATCCGGAGCCGTGGTGCGCCGATCCAGGTCAGCGCGTCCCGCCAGACCAGCTCCCCGTGCGCGTCGCCGACGCGCCGCTTGGCGAGCACCAGGTCCAGCCGGCCCGCCGCCAGCCGCTGGTGCAGCGTCCCGGAGAGCTCGACCGTCAGCTCCAGCTCGACCTCCGGGTGATCGCGGCGGAACGACTCCAGGATCTCCGGCAGCCTGGTCAGCACGAAGTCCTCGGACGCCCCGAACCGCAGCCGCCCCCGCAGCCGCGTCCCGGCGAAGAAGGCGGCGGCCCGCTCGTGGGCCTCCAGTATGGTCCGGGCGAAACCGAGCATGGCCTCACCGTCCTGGGTCAGCTCGACCCGGTGGGTGTCGCGGCTGAACAGCTGCCGCCCCGTCGCGTCCTCCAGACGCCGCACGTGCTGACTCACCGTGGACTGCCGCACCCCGAGCCGGTCCGCCGCCCGGGTGAAGCTCAGCGTCTGGGCGACGGCGAGAAAGGTCCTCAGCTGTGCGGGTTCGTACACGGGGTCGAGGATATCGCGGATCATGATGACAGTGAGTGCGGTGTACGGGATTCCCGATCGCCTTGATCGGGCGCAGGATGGGACGGCACGATCGGAACCGACGAGAACGCGTGGAGCACATGAGCCGCCGCATCCCCAGGCTGCCGTCCCGGCTGCCGGTCGACCCGTACGTCCTGGTGCTGATCGGCACGGTCCTGGTCGCGGCGATACTGCCCGCTTCCGGGGCCGTCGCGGACGTGGCCGGCGGTGCCTCGACCGGGGCCGTCGCCCTGCTCTTCTTCCTGTACGGCGCCCGCCTGTCCACCGCCGAGGCGCTCGACGGGCTGCGGCACTGGCGGCTCCACCTCACGGTGCTGGCCTGCACCTTCCTGGTGTTCCCGCTGCTCGGGCTGGCGGGCGGGGCGCTCGTGCCGTACGTGCTGACGCCGCAGCTCCACAGCGGCTTCCTCTTCCTGTGCCTCGTCCCCTCGACCGTCCAGTCGTCGATCGCCTTCACCTCGATCGCCCGGGGCAACGTGCCCGCGGCGATCTGCGCGGGCTCCTTCTCCTCGATCGCGGGCATCTTCCTCACCCCGCTGCTCGCCGCCGCCCTGCTGGGCGACGACGGCGGCGGCTTCTCGGCGGAGGCGCTGCTGAGGATCGGCGTCCAGCTGCTGCTGCCGTTCGTGGCCGGGCAGCTGCTGCGCCGCTGGATCGGCGGCTTCCTCACCCGCCACAAGAAGGTGCTCGGCCTCGTCGACCGGGGATCGATCCTGCTCGTCGTCTACACGGCGTTCAGCGAGGGCATGGTCGCGGGCATCTGGCACCAGGTCACCCCGGTCCGGCTCGGTGCGCTGCTCGGCGCCGAGGCGCTGCTGCTCGCGTCGATGCTCGCGCTGACCTGGTACGGGGCGAAGCGGCTCGGTTTCGGCCGGGAGGACCGGATCGCCATCCAGTTCGCCGGGTCGAAGAAGAGCCTGGCCTCCGGGCTGCCGATGGCGAGTGTGATCTTCGGGGCGCAGGCGTCCCTCGCCGTGCTCCCGCTGATGCTCTTCCACCAGATGCAGCTGATGGTGTGCGCGGTCCTGGCCAAGCGCCGTTCGCGCGATGCGGAGACGGAGCCGGGACGGCCCGGGGCGCCCGTGCCCCCGCCGGAGGACCGCGAGGAATGCCGCCGGGCGGGCGGTGCGACGGCCGGGGAATCCGTGCCGGCGGGCTGAAGCCGCGACGGGCCGGTGCGGTGATTCGGCGGGACGGGCGGCGGGCACGGGGGTGTCCGCCCGGGGCCGGGCGGACGCGCCGGGCGGACGGGCTCGTGCGGAACGGGCCGGGCCGAGCGGGTCAGCCCCGGTCGGCGACGGTCTCCCATGCGACGCGGTGCTCGCCCGCGTACACGTTCATGGACGGGCCGCGCAGGAAGCCGACCAGGGTGAGCCCGGTCTCGGCCGCCAGGTCGACGGCGAGCGACGACGGCGCCGAGACCGCCGCGAGCATCGGGATCCCGGCCATCACGGCTTTCTGGGCCAGCTCGAACGAGGCTCGTCCCGACACCAGCAGGATCGCCCGGGACAGTGGCAGCCGCCGGTCGGTGAGGGCGCGACCGACCAGCTTGTCCACGGCGTTGTGCCGGCCGACGTCCTCCCGGACGTCGACGAGCTCGCCCTCCTCGGTGAACAGCGCGGCGGCGTGCAGGCCCCCGGTCCGGTCGAAGACCCGTTGAGCGGCGCGCAGCCGGTCGGGCAGGGCGGAGAGCAGGGCCGGTTCGATCCGCAACGGGGGAGCGTCGGAGACCGGGTGCCGGGTCGTGGTACGGACCGCGTCGAGGCTCGCCCTGCCGCACAGCCCGCACGACGACGTGGTGTAGACATTGCGTTCGAGCGTGATGTCGGGGACCTCGACGCCGGGGGCGAGCCGCACGTCCACCACGTTGTACGTGTTCGCGCCGTCCGCGGTGGCCCCGGCGCAGTAGACGATCGACTGCACCTCGGATCCGTCGCCGACGACGCCCTCGCTCACCAGGAAGCCCGCCGCCAGCGCGAAGTCGTCGCCCGGGGTCCGCATCGTGATGGCGAGCGGCCTGCCGTTCAGCCGGATCTCCAGCGGCTCCTCGGCGACGAGGGTGTCGGGGCGTGCGGAGACCGCGCCGTCCCGGATGCGGATGGTGCGCCGGCGCTCGGTGACCCGTCCCATAGCCGTGAACCCGATTCTCGTCGTGGGCGGGGCGGCCTGCGCCGCCCACGCCCATCTGCCCGTTCTGCGTCCGCTGCTTCTGCTGCCCGATCCGCCCCTGGAGTGTGCCACCTCGCTCGTGCGGGGTGTGCGCCGGGCGGGGCGGTCCCGGGCAGGTGCCCGGGGTGCCGTTGGGCGGAGCTGATGCCAAACCTCCAAGGACCGCGTGCCATTCCTGTGGGAACACGTGCCCCCGTACCGGGCGGTAGCGGCCAAGACTGGATGGTTCCTGCCATACGTAGCGAGGGGAACCTGTTCATGACCGGCTCACGTGTCGTGGCGCTCGGCCACTATCAGCCCGCCAGGGTGCTCACCAACGAAGACCTGGCGGCCATGGTCGACACCAGCGACGAGTGGATCACCAGCCGTGTCGGCATCAGGACCCGCCACGTCGGGGGCCCCGATGAGCCGGTGGACGAACTCGCCGCCCACGCGGCTGCCAAGGCGCTCGCCTCGGCGGGCCTGAGGCCCGCCGAGGTCGACATGGTCCTGGTCGCCACCTCCACCGCGGTCGACCGCTCGCCGAGCATGTCGGCACGGGTCGCCGCCCGCCTCGGCATGGACTCGCCGGCCGTGATGGACATCAACGTGGTGTGCTCCGGCTTCACCCACGCCCTCGCCACGGCCGACCACGCGATCAGGGCCGGCGCCGCCGAGCGCGTCCTGGTGATCGGCGCCGACAAGATGGGGGACGTCGCGGACTGGACCGACCGCAGCACCTGCGTGCTGGTCGGCGACGGCGCCGGTGCCGCGGTGGTCGTCGCGGACCGGGACGGCGCGGACCGGCCGGGAGTGGGCCCCGTGCTGTGGGGCTCGGTGCCCCGGATGGGCAACGCGGTACGGATCGAGGGGACGCCCCCGCGCTTCGCCCAGGAGGGACAGTCCGTGTACCGATGGGCCACCACGCAACTCCCGCCCATCGCCCGCAAGGTGTGCGAGCGGGCAGGTGTCGCCCCGGAGGAACTGGGAGCGGTAGTGCTGCACCAGGCCAATCTGAGGATCATCGAGCCCGTCGCCAGGAAGATCGGCGCGGTCAACGCCGTCATCGCGCGGGACGTGGTGGAGTCCGGCAACACATCGGCGGCCTCCGTCCCGATGGCCCTGTCCAAGCTCGTGGAACGCGGCGAGGTGCACACCGGTGCCCCGGTCCTGCTCTTCGCCTTCGGCGGGAACCTCTCGTACGCGGGCCAGGTGATCCGCTGCCCCTGAGGGCCCGTCAGTGCCCCCGGGGCGCCGTTCGCGGGCGGCGCCCCGGACATCGGTCCCGGCTGCTTTGTCCTGGGTGTGGAGAAAGTTGCGGTGGATTCCTGCGCAACTTCTTCCCACTCCCGGCAACCGCTGCTACTTTCCCCTCGAAAGCCCGAACGGACAGGCCGATGAGGCGGGGAGGGGCGCGTGAGACGCATGACGGCACGACCCGCCAACGCCCACCAGGCGCGACTGCTCCGGCTGTTGCGCGACAGCGGCCCCCATTCACGCGCCCAACTCGGGGACCGGGTCGACCTGTCGCGTTCCAAGCTCGCCGTCGAGGTCGACCGGCTGCTGGAGACCGGACTCGTCGTGGCCGACGGACTCGCCGCCTCCCGCGGCGGGCGCCGCTCCCACAACATCCGGCTTGCCCCGCAACTGCGCTTCCTCGGCGTCGACATCGGCGCCACGTCCATCGACGTGGCCGTCACCAACGCCGAACTGGAGGTTCTCGGCCACCTCAACCACCCCGTCGACGTGCGCGAGGGCCCCGTCGTCATCTTCGAACAGGTGCTGGCCATGGCGGCCAAGCTCCGGGCCACCGGTCTCGCCGAGGGCTTCGACGGCGCGGGCATCGGCGTGCCCGGACCGGTCCGTTTCCCCGAGGGTGTGCCGGTCGCACCGCCGATCATGCCCGGCTGGGACGGCTTCCCGGTCCGCGAGGTGCTCAGCCAGGAACTGGGCTGCCCCGTCATGGTCGACAACGACGTGAACCTGATGGCGATGGGGGAGCAGCATGCCGGCGTCGCCCGCTCGGTCGGCGACTTCCTCTGCGTCAAGATCGGTACGGGCATCGGCTGCGGGATCGTCGTCGGGGGCGACGTCCACCGCGGGACGACCGGCAGCGCGGGCGACATCGGCCACATCCGGGTGGAACCCGAGGGGCGTGCCTGCGCCTGCGGCAACCGGGGCTGCCTGGAGGCGCACTTCAGCGGGGCCGCGCTCGCCCGCGACGCCGAGGAGGCGGCGCGCTCCGGGAGGTCGGCGGAGCTCGCCGCCCGACTGGAGGCGGCCGGGAGGCTCACCGCCGCCGACGTGGCCGCCGCCGCTGCCGCGGGCGACGCCACCTCGCTCGACCTGATCCGCACCGGAGGGAACCGGCTGGGGCAGGTCATCGCGGGACTCGTCAGCTTCTTCAATCCCGGCCTGGTGGTGATCGGCGGCGGGGTGACCGGCCTCGGGCACACGCTGCTGGCCAGCGTCCGGACCCAGGTCTACCGGCAGTCCCTGCCGCTCGCCACCGGCAACCTCCCCATCGTGCTCGGTGAGCTGGGCCACGCCGCCGGAGTGATCGGCGCCGCCCGGCTCATCAGCGACCACCTGTTCTCCCCGGCCTGACCCCAGGGGCCGGCGGCGCGTTTGCGCATCCGTGCCCAGCGAACGGCACCAGAGCCCGACGAACGACCCACCGCAGCACCACCGCACCCCGGTAACGCCCTGCCCGCTCACCGGCCCTCCCGTGTTCCCGGCTGCGCACGAGCCGGGGAGGCCCCATTCGCCGAGGGGATTCGTCATGGCACCAGAACCACCCCTGCTCACCATGTCCGGCATCACCAAGTCGTTCCCCGGAGTCCGCGCCCTCGACGGTGTCGACCTGGAGGTCCGGGCCGGCGAGGTCCACTGCCTGCTCGGGCAGAACGGCGCCGGCAAGTCCACGCTGATCAAGGTGCTCGCCGGGGCCCATCGGCCCGACGACGGGGCGATCACCTGGCGCGGCGAACCGGTCGATCTCAGGTCCCCCGTCGCGGCCATGCGCCTGGGCATCGCCACCATCTACCAGGAACTCGACCTGGTCCGGGGCCTGTCCGTGGCCGAGAACGTCTTCCTCGGCCACGAACCCACCACCGCCCGCTTCGTCGTCCGCGCCCGCGCGGGCCGCGAGGCCGCCGCCGCACTGCTGAGGCGCCTCGGGCACCCGGAGATCGACCCGGCGCGCGAGGTCGGCGAACTGTCCGCGGCCCAGCAGCAGATCGTCTCCATGGCGCGGGCACTCTCCCACGACGTGCGGCTCATCGTGATGGACGAACCGTCCGCGGCGCTCGACCCCGACGAGGTCGACAACCTGTTCCGCGTCGTCACCGCCCTCACCGCCGACGGGGTGGCCGTCGTGTACATCTCCCACCGGTTGGAGGAGATCCGCCGGATCGGTGACCGGGTGACCGTGCTCAAGGACGGCCGGGCCGTCGCGGCGGGGCTGCCCGCCAAATCCACCCCGACGCGCGACATCGTTGCCATGATGACCGGCCGGGACGTCGCGTACGTCTTCCCGCCGCGCCCCACGAGCGGCCCGGGAGCGGCGGCGGAGCCGGTGCTGAAGATCGAGGGGCTGGCCAGGAAAGGCGAATTCGCGCCGCTGGACCTGGAGTTGAGACCCGGTGAGATCGTCGGTCTGGCCGGACTCGTCGGCTCGGGCCGGTCCGAGATCCTGGAGACCGTCTACGGGGCCCGCAGGGCGAGCACCGGACGGGTCGTCGTGGCCGGCCGGCCGCTGCGCCCCGGCAGCGTCCGCGCCGCCGTCGCGGCAGGGATCGGGCTCGCGCCCGAGGAACGCAAGGCGCAGGCGCTGCTGATGCTCGAATCCGTCACCCGCAACGTCTCCGTCTCCTCGTTGTCCCGCTTCGCCCGGGGCGGATGGCTGGACCGCGGGGCCGAGCGACGCGCGGCCCGCGCCGCCACCCGCGAGCTCTCGCTGCGCCCCGACGCCCCGGACGCCCCCGTCCGCACACTCTCCGGCGGCAACCAGCAGAAGGCGGTCCTGGCGCGCTGGCTGCTGCGCGGCTGCCGGGTCCTGCTGCTCGACGAACCGACCCGCGGTGTCGACGTCGGCGCCCGCGCCGAGCTGTATGCCGTGATCCGCCGACTTGCCGACGAGGGCCTTGCCGTCCTGCTGGTCTCCAGCGAGGTGCCCGAGGTGCTGGGGCTCGCCGACCGCGTGCTGGTACTGCGCGAGGGGCGCGTCGTGCACACGGCGGACGCCGCGGAGCTCGACGAGCACCGCGTACTCGACCTGGTGATGGAAGGGAGCCCGTCATGACGCAACCCGTCCCCCCGGCGCGGCAGTACGGGCCGGACCACGGTTCCGGCCCCTCGCCGCACACGCATCGGCAGAAGCAGGACCGGCCCCCGCGCCGGCTCGGCCTGCGCGCGGACGTCCGCAACCTGTCGCTCCTCGGTGTCCTCGTCGTCCTGGTCGCCGTCGGAGGATTCACCGAGCCCGACGTATTCCTGGACACCGGGAACCTCCAGCTGGTCCTGACCCAGTCGTCCGTCATCGGCGTCGTGACCGTGGGGATGACGTTCGTCATCACCAGCGGCGGCATCGACCTGTCGGTCGGTGCGATGGTCGCCCTCGCCTCGGTCTGGGCGACCACCGTCGCCACGCAGGAGTACGGCTTCGCGGGCATCCTGTTCACGGCCGTGGTCGTGGGGCTCGGAGCGGGCCTGGTGAACGGGCTGCTCATCGCGTACGGGCGGATGGTGCCGTTCATCGCGACGCTGGCGATGCTCGCCTCCGCCCGCGGACTCGCACTCCAGATCACCGACGGCAGAACCCAGCTCGTCACCGTCCAGCCGGTCCTCGACCTGGGGCTGCCCGACTCGTACGTCCTCGGCGTTCCACCGCTGGTCATCATGTTCGCCGCGGTGACCGTCGTCGGCTGGCTGGTGCTGAACCGCACCACCTTCGGACGCCGCACGGTCGCGATCGGCGGCAACGCGGAGGCGGCCCGGCTGGCCGGCATCGACGTACGACGGCAGCGGCTCCTGCTCTACCTCCTGTCCGGACTCTGCTGCGGCATCGCCGCCTTCATGCTCGTCGTCCTGTCCGGCTCGGGGCAGAACACCAACGGCAACCTGTACGAGCTGGACGCCATCGCCGCGGCCATCATCGGCGGCACGCTGCTCAGCGGCGGACGCGGCACCATCGTCGGTTCCGTGCTCGGCGTCCTCGTCTTCACCACCATCACCAACATCTTCGCGCTCAACAACCTCCAGAGCGACGTCCAGCAGATCGCCAAGGGCGCGATCATCGTCGCCGCGGTCCTGGTCCAGCGCCGGACCTCGACGCAGGGCGGGACCTGATCCGGCGGGCACGCCCCCGGGTCCCGTCCCGCCGCCCCGTTCCCCGTACGACGTGCCACCTCCCGAACCCCGTACGACACGCCACGCACCGGACGAAGGGTTGGACAGCCATGCCAGAAACCAGTCGCAGAGGACTGCTCCTCGGCACCGCGGCCGTCTCCGCGGGCGCCCTGCTCACCGCCTGCACCAGCAATGAGCCCACGGGCCGGAACGCCGCGCCGAGCAGTGGCGAGGGCGGTGCCGACGACAAGCCCGGCAAACACGTCACGATCGGTTTCGCCGGCCCGCAGGCCGACCACGGCTGGCTCAACGCCATCAACGAGAACGCCAGGTCACGGGCCGGAAAGTACGCCGACGTGTCGTTGGAGACCACCGAGGGCTCCAACGACACGGCAGCCCAGATCGGCCAGGTCAAGACCCTCATCAACAAGAAGGTCGACGTCCTCGTCGTCCTCCCGGCCGACGGCAAAGCCCTTACCCAGGTCGGCCTGGAGGCCATGCGGGCCGGCATCCCGGTGGTCAACCTGGACCGGATCTTCGCCTCACCGCAGGCCTACCGCTGCTGGGTCGGCGGCGACAACTACGGCATGGGGCTCAACGCCGGCACGTACATCGGCGAGCGGCTGAAGGGCAGGGCGGGGGCCAAGGTCGTCGAACTGGCGGGCATCGACAACCTGGAACTCACCAAGCAGCGCAGCCAGGGGTTCGCCGACGCGCTGAAGAACTACCCCGGCATCGAGCTGGTGGCCCGTCAGGCCGCCGAGTTCACCGTGGAGTCGGGGCAGGCGAAGACGGCCCAGCTGCTCCAGGCGCAGAAGCGCATCGACGCCCTGTGGAACCACGACGACGACCAGGGGGTCGGTGCGCTGCGGGCCATCCAGCAGGCCGGCCGCGACGAGTTCCTGATGGTCGGCGGCGCGGGGGCCAAGTCCGCGATGGAGGCCATCAAGGCCGACGACAGCGTGCTGAAGGCCACCGTCCTCTACCCGCCGACGATGGCCGCCTCCGCGATCGACCTGGCCCGTGCCCTCGCCCAGGGCAGGGGCGTCGGCGGCCTGGCCGAGCTGGAGATCCCGACCAACCTCACCCTCTACTCGGCCGTGGTGACCAAGGAGAACGTCGACCAGTACCTGCCGACGGGCTTCAGCTGAGCCGCCCGCGGAAGGGGCGCCGACCCCGCCGCCGCATCCGACGAACGACCGACGAGGAGGAAGCCCGGATGGCCCGAAGGGAAGAGACGGCACAGGAGGCCGCCGCGCCGCCGACGTACCGGCCGATGCCGAACGCCCCGGCACTCGGCATCGGCATGGTCGGATACGCGTTCATGGGCGCGGCCCACTCACAGGGGTGGCGCACGGCCGGACACGTCTTCGATCTGCCGATGAGACCGGCGCTCGCCGCGATCTGCGGACGGGACCGGGCCGCCGTCGAGAAGGCGGCGGCCCGGCACGGCTGGGCGGCGGCGGAGAGCGACTGGCGGGCCCTCGTCGCCCGGGACGACGTGCAGCTCGTCGACATCTGCACCCCCGGCGACAGCCACGCCGAGATCGCGATCGCCGCCCTGGAGGCGGGCAAGCACGTGCTGTGCGAGAAGCCGCTCGCCAACACGGTCGCCGAGGCCGAGGCCATGGCCCGCGCCGCCGAACGGGCCGCGGCCCGCGGCCAGGTGGCGATGGTGGGCTTCAACTACCGCAGGGTCCCCGCGATCGCCCACGCCAGGAAACTGATCGCCGAGGGCCGCCTCGGCACCCTGCGGCACGTCCGTGCCGCCTACCTCCAGGACTGGCTCGTCGACCCCGGCGCACCGCTCACCTGGCGGCTGCAACGGGAGCGCGCCGGCTCCGGGGCGCTCGGCGACCTCGGGGCGCACATCGTCGACCTGGCCCAGTACCTGGCGGGGGAGTTGCTGGTCGGGGTGTCGGCGGTCAGCCGGACGTTCGTGACGCGCCGACCGCTGCCCGCCCGCCCGCCGGCCGGACTCTCCCCGACCGCCGCACAGGCCCGGCACGGAACGGTGAGCGTGGACGACGCGACCCTGTTCACCGGCCGGCTCGCCTCCGGGGCGCTCGCCTCCTTCGAGGCGACCCGGATGGCGGCCGGGCGGAAGAACGCCCTGCGCCTGGAGATCAACGGGGAGCGCGGCTCGCTCGCCTTCGACCTGGAGCGGCTCAACGAACTGTCCTTCCACGACCACACCGAGCCCGCTGCCACGGCCGGGTTCCGGCGCGTCCTCGTCACCGAGCCCCAGCACCCCTATCTGGAGGCGTGGTGGCCGCCGGGACACGCCCTCGGCTATGAGCACACCTTCGTCCACCAGGCCGGCGACCTGGTGCGGGCGATCGCCGAAGGGACCGTGCCCGCACCGTCGTTCGCCGACGGGCTCCAGGTGCAGCGGGTGCTCGCCGCGGTGGAGGAGAGCGCCGAGAAGAACTCCGTACACACCCCCGTGCCTCATTAGGGCCTCTCGTTTGGACCATGCCGGGCTCGCGGCGCCCGGCACGCACACCTGCGGCGTTGTCGTCGGTCGCCAATGCTCCGCAGTGACTCCCTCCTCCGCCTTGCAGCTGCACGCACCGGACCCCGCTCCCTGATCCGGCCCGATCCAAACGAAAGACCCCAGGAGGTCCCGCACATGCCCCGTCCCTTCACCCTGTTCACCGGCCAATGGGCCGACCTGCCGCTGGAGGAGGTCTGCCGCCTCGCCCGCGACTTCGGCTACGACGGGCTCGAACTCGCCTGCTGGGGCGACCACTTCGAGGTCGACAAGGCCCTGTCCGACCCCGGCTACCTGGACGGCCGACGGGAGTTGCTCGACTCCCACGGGCTGACGTGCCGGGCCATCTCCAACCATCTGGTCGGCCAGGCCGTCTGCGACCACCCCATCGACGAGCGGCACCGGGGCATCCTGCCCGCCCGGATCTGGGGCGACGGCGAGCCCGAGGGGGTGCGCAGGCGTGCCGCCGAGGAGATCAAGGACACCGCACGCGCGGCCGCCGCCTTCGGAGTGCGCACGGTCGTCGGTTTCACCGGGTCCTCGATCTGGCACCTCGTCGCGATGTTCCCCCCGGTACCGCCGCACATGGTCGAGCGCGGCTACGAGGACTTCGCCGAGCGCTGGAACCCGATCCTCGACGTCTTCGACGCCGAGGGCGTGCGGTTCGCCCACGAGGTGCATCCCGGCGAGATCGCGTACGACTACTGGACCACGCACCGGGCGCTGGAGGCCGTCGGCCACCGGGCCGCGTTCGGGCTGAACTTCGACCCGAGCCACTTCGTGTGGCAGGACCTCGACCCGGTCGGCTTCCTGTACGACTTCCGGGACCGGATCTACCACGTGGACTGCAAGGAGGCGCGCAGGCGGCTGGACGGCCGCAACGGCCGGCTGGGCTCCCACCTGCCCTGGGGCGACCCGCGGCGCGGCTGGGACTTCGTCTCCGCCGGGCACGGCGAGGTGCCGTGGGAGGACGTGTTCCGGATGCTCCGGTCCATCGGCTACGACGGGCCGGTGTCGGTGGAGTGGGAGGACGCGGGGATGGACCGTCTGGCGGGGGCGCCGGAGGCGCTCGCCACGCTGAAGCGGTACGACTTCGAGCCGCCGTCCGCGTCCTTCGACGCGGCGTTCGGGGGCGGCGACTGACGGCGGTCCGGGGCGCCTTCGGCGGCGGGCCCCGGGCGGGCGGACGCGGGCGGTTCGCGCCCCGGCGCCGACGGTCCGGGGCGCCCGCTCGCCATGGCCCCGCAGGTCGTCGGTGGCCGTCGCGCCGGGGCCGTGCCCGGTGGCCGCCGAGCGGGTGAGCGGGCCTCGCTCGCCCGGCGGCCAACCCTGCCCGCACCCTGCTTTGTCCTGCCACGGGAAAAAGTTCGTCAGGGTCCTTGCACAAGGTCTTTCCGTTCCGGACGAACCGGTCTACCGTCCGAGGTGTGTACATGACATAAATGGGTCGCAGGTGCCCCACCGGCCCCGGACGACCCGCGCGGCAGTCCCCGCGCAGCACGGCAGAACTCGCCCGTACAACCGGCACTCTCCGGAGGACACTCGTGCACCGAACCAGAGCCAGAAACCGGGACAGGACACGGCTCCGCGTCCGCGGAATCCTCGCCCTGCTCACCGGCGGCCTGCTGACGGCCGCCACCCTCGCCCTGGCCGCCACCCCGGGAGCGGCGGCGGCCGGCCCCGCACCGTCGCCCGCCGCCGACGACCTCCAACAGGTCACCCTCGCCAAGGGCGCCGCGGAGACCGGCGAACCCATGACCCTCGCCGTCCTCCCCGACCGCAGCGTGCTGCACACCTCGCGCACCGGCGAGCTGCGCCTCACCGACAGCGGTGGCAACACCCGTGTCGTGGGGACCGTGCCCGTGTACTCGCACGACGAGGAGGGCCTCCAGGGCATCGCCGTCGACCCCGAATTCGAGAAGAACCGGGCCGTCTACCTCTACTACGCGCCCCCGCTCGGCACCCCGGCGGGCGACGCCCCCGAGAACGGCACCGCTGCGGACTTCGCGGAGTTCGACGGGGTGAACCGCCTCTCCCGATTCGTCCTCAGGGAGGACGGCACCCTCGACAACGCCAGCGAGAAGAAGATCCTCGACATCCCGACCTCGCGCGGCATGTGCTGCCACGTCGGCGGCGACATCGACTTCGACGCCCGGGGCAACCTGTACTTGTCGACCGGTGACGACTCCAACCCCTTCGCCTCCGACGGATACACGCCGATCGACGAACGCCCGGACCGCAACCCGGCGTTCGATGCCCGCCGAAGCGCCGGCAACACCAACGACCTGCGCGGCAAGATCCTGAGGATCAAGGTCGCGGAGGACGGCTCGTACACCGTCCCCGACGGCAACCTCTTCGCGCCGGGCACGGAGAAGACTCGTCCCGAGATCTACGCGATGGGCTTCCGCAACCCGTTCCGCTTCTCCGTCGACAAGGCCACCGGCATCCTCTACGTCGGTGACTACGGCCCGGACGCGGGCGCCGCCGACCCGAAGCGCGGCCCGGCCGGACAGGTCGAGTTCGCGCGCGTGACCGGACCGGGCAACTTCGGCTGGCCGTTCTGCACCGGCGCCAACGATGCCTACGTCGACTACGACTTCGCGACGAAGACATCCGGCGAACCCTTCGACTGCGCGGCCCCGAGGAACACCTCCCCGCACAACACCGGACTCGTCGACCTGCCGCCCGCCCAGCCCGCGTGGATCCCCTACGACGGCGGCTCCGTGCCCGAGTTCGGCACCGGGTCCGAGTCCCCGATGGGCGGACCGGTCTACCACTACGACGCCGCGCTCGACTCACCCGTGAAGTTCCCCGAGTCGTACGACGGGAAGTTCTTCGCCGGGGAGTTCGGCCGACGCTGGATCAAGGCCATCGCGCACGACACCGACGGCACCGTCCGTTCCATCGACCCCGTTCCGTGGACCGGCACCCAGGTGATGGACATGGCCTTCGGGCCCGACGGGGCGCTGTACGTCCTCGACTACGGCACCGGGTGGTTCGGCGGCGACGAGAACTCCGGCCTCTACCGGATCGAGAACGCGGCGGGCGGACGCTCGCCCAACGCGGTGGCCTCCTCCGACAGGACCTCCGGCACGGCACCGCTGAAGGTGAGGTTCTCCTCGGCGGGCACCGTCGACCCCGACGGCGACCCCCTGACCTACGCCTGGGACTTCGGCGACGGTGCCACCTCGACGGCCGCCGACCCCGCCCACACGTACCGGAAGAACGGCACGTACACGGCGACCGTCACCGCCAAGGACCCCACCGGCCGGACCGCCTCCGCGAGCGTCCACGTCACCGTCGGCAACACGGCACCGAAGGTGGAACTGAAACTCCCCGGTGACGGGCAGTTGTTCAGCTTCGGCGACGACATCCCGTTCCGGGTGACCGTCACCGATCCCGAGGACGGCACGATCGACTGCTCCGCGGTCGAGGTCCGCTTCGTCCTCGGCCACGACAGCCACGGCCACCCCATCACCACCGTCAACGGATGTTCCGGCACCATCAAGACCGCCATGGACGGCGGCCACGACCCCAACGCCAACATCTTCGGGGTCATCGACGCCTCCTACACGGACGGCGGGGGCGGCGGCCAGGCACCCCTGTCCGGCCACGACCAGGCACAGCTCCAGCCCCGGCACCGCCAGGCCGAGCACTACACCTCCTCGTCCGGCATCAAGGTCCACGAGAAGGCGACCGCCCACGGCGGCAAGACCGTCGGCGACATCCACGACGGCGACTGGATCTCCTTCACGCCGTACATCCTCGGCGACTCCAACAGGCTCACCGCCCGCATCTCGTCCGGCGGCGCCGGAGGCTTCCTCGAAGTGCGGGCCGGCTCGGCGACCGGCACGGTCCTGGGCTCCACCCGGGTACCGGTGACCGGCGGCTGGGAGACCTTCCAGGACGTCGACGTGCCGCTGCGCAACGTTCCCAGGAAGGCCACCGAACTCTTCCTCGTCTTCAAGGGCGGCGACGGAGCCCTCTACGACGTGGACGACTTCGAACTCACCCACAGCACCCCGGACCGCACCGCCGAACGCGTCCTGGTCTTCCTCGACGGAGCCGGGACCAACGACTTCACCAACAACGATCCGGCGCGAAGCCTGCGCGACGGCCACATCGGTCTCCAGAACCACGGCGCCGACGACCACGTGTCGTTCCGCAACATCCGCCTGAAGGAACTGCCCCAGGCATAGCGGCGCCGGCCGGGCCCGCGGCGGACCGCCGCGGGCCCACCGCCGACGACCGACGACCGACGACCGACGGGGGCACGGCGGGCGGCGGGTGGAGCCGGTGACACCCCGTCCGCCCCGAGCACCCCGCCGGCAACGCCCTCCGCCCGTGCAGCGCCACCCGCTCGGCCCAGCCGGAACCCCCAACCAGGGAGGCAGCCCGTGTCATCACCCGCCGTACGTACCGGAGTCTGGTTCATCGGAGCACGCGGCTCCGTCGCCACCACCGCGACAGCGGGGTGCGCGGCGGTCGCGGCGGGGCTCCACCCGGCGGTCGGGATGGTCACCGAGACACCGCCGTTCGCCGACGCCGGTCTCCCCGCCCTCGACTCACTCGTCTTCGGGGGACACGACACCGTCGACTGCCCGCTGCCCAAACGGGCCGAGGCCCTGGCCGCCGGGGGAGTGCTGCCGCACGGCCTGCCGTCGGCGGTCCACGCCGAACTCGCCGCCGCCGACGCGGAGATACGGCCCGGCGCCCCGCTGCCCGGCGACACCCGCGACGACGAGGAACTCATCGCGGCCCTCGCCGCCGACCTCACGGACTTCGCACACCGGAACAACCTGGCCGGGACGGTCGTCGTCAACGTCGCGTCCACCGAGCCCGCACCGGCCCCCGACGACCCGCGACTGCCCACCAGTTCGCTGTACGCCGCGGCGGCGCTGCGGGCCGGATGCCCGTACGTCGACTTCACCCCCTCCACCGGACTGCGCGCCCCGGCGCTCCGGGACACCGTCGCGGCCTGCGGACTCCCGCACGCGGGCCGCGACGGCAAGACCGGCCAGACCCTGCTGCGCTCCGTGCTCGCCCCGATGTTCGTTCAGCGAGCCCTGCCCGTACGGGCCTGGTCGGGCACCAATCTGCTCGGCGGCGGGGACGGCGCGGCACTGGCCGACCCGGGCGCCGCGGCCGCCAAGAACGCGGGCAAGGCACGCGTCCTCGCCGAGAACCTGGGCGTCGTTCCCCAGGGCGAGGTCCACATCGACGACGTGCCCGCACTCGGCGACTGGAAGACGGCCTGGGACCACATCGCGTTCGACGGGTTCCTCGGCGCCCGCATGGTGCTCCAGACGACCTGGCAGGGCTGCGATTCGGCACTCGCCGCCCCCTTGGTGCTGGACCTGGCCAGGCTGGTGGCCCGTGCCCGGGAAAGGGGCCTGACCGGCCCGCTGCCCGGTCTCGGCTTCTACTTCAAGGACCCGGACGGCGGACCGGCCGGACTCTTCGAGCAGTACCGGGAACTGCTGGCCCTCGCCGACACGCTGCGGGGGGAGCGGTGACCGCGCGTGCCTGGGCGGAACTGCTCCGCGTCTCGGCCCTGTTCACCGTCCCCGGAGACGCCCTCGCCGGTGCCGCGGCCACCGGTCGCCGCCCCGGCCGGGGCACCGCCCTCGCCGCCGGCGCCTCGCTCTGCCTGTACGAGGCGGGCATGGCGCTCAACGACTGGGCCGACCGGGAGGAGGACGCCCTCGACCGGCCGCACCGTCCGATTCCGTCGGGCCGCATCGCCCCCGGCGCGGCCCTCGGCGCCGCGGGCGTGCTGACCGCCGCCGGGCTGGGGCTCGCCGCCCGAGCCGGTCGGCCCGCCCTCGCGGTCGCCACCGGACTGGCGGCGACCGTCTGGGCCTACGACCTCCGCCTCAAACACACCCCCGCCGGCCCCGCCGCGATGGCGGCGGCGCGTGGACTCGACCTGCTGCTGGGCGCTGCCGCCACGGGAACGGCGCAGCCGGACGCGGGCGGCGGCGGGGGCACGCGGACGGGACCGGGGGAACGGGCCGCGGCCCGCGACGGTGGCACGGGTGCGCGCACGGCCCACGGCCGGGGCGCGCGCCCCCCGCCCGGGGCCCGCCCCGGACCCGCGGCCCGGCCCCCCCCCCGGCGGCGCGGCGGGCCCCCCCAACCCCGCACCCCCCCCAACCCGCAACAGGCACGGGGGGGCGA